>CBDTZM010000321.1:0-3595 GCA_965364915.1 uncultured Pseudomonadales bacterium
AATCGCTGGGTGGGCGAGTGTTTTGTCTTCGACCAGCGCGTGTCGGTCGATGATGAGTTGCGCCAAGGTTCGTTTGAGCAGTGCTTTGCATGTCGCCACCCTCTGTCGAGCAAAGACCTGCAATCGGCCCGCTACCAACAAGGCGTGGCGTGTCCGCACTGCTTCGACCAAACCGAGCAACGCGCCGGGTACCGGGAACGTCAACGACAGGTGGCCTTAGCGGATGTACGGGGCGAGTTGCACATAGGCGTGCCGCAGAATCGAACAAGCTAAGGCCCTGCTACCGGCGCTCTCACCGGTCCTCCTACCGGTGGAGGAGGGGCCAGACGTGTGGCCACAGCGTGTCCAGCAACAGGTACTGAGCCTCGGCCTTGGGATGGATGCCGTCTCGCTGCATCAGCTCGGGTTGGAGCGCCACGGATTCCAGAAACGACGGCACCAGAGCGACGTCGTACTCTGCCGAGATGTCCTCGAACAGGCCCTGGAACGATCGCGTATAGCGTGGGCCATAGTTGGGTGGTATCTGCATGCCGACCAGTATTATGTCTCGACGGTCGGGGTCGGCCGTAACAACAAGCTGCTCTAGATTGCTGCGGATTCGCGCAACCGGATAACCGCGCAGCCCGTCGTTGCCGCCCAGTTCAATGATTACGACGGCCGGGTCGTGCGTTGCCAGCACGGCAGGCAGCCGCGCCAATCCACCGCCGGTCGTCTCCCCGCTGATGCTTGCGTTAACGACTTGGTAGACGGGATCGATACCGGCCAGCCGCTCGCTGAGGAGGTGTACCCAACCTTGTTCGCGTTGAATACCATAGGCGGCGCTGATACTGTCCCCGAGTACCAGCACGGTTGTTTGTGCGTCGGCGCTTGCGGAGGGCGTGAACATTGCCACCGAGAAAGCAAGCACTACCCAACTAAACCGAATTTCCGCAAAGAAACTAACAAGTGGTTGTATGAATCGAATCGTCATTCGCGCGGCAGGCATCGAGAAAGTCGTTCCAACGGCTGAGGGGCAACTGACCATCTTGGGGGGCATCGAGCTTGAAATCAACGCAGGCGAAACGCTCGCGATCGTGGGCGCATCAGGGTCCGGCAAAACCACCCTGCTCGGTATCATGGCTGGGTTAGACCTGCCCAGCTCGGGCCAGGTATTTCTCGCCGGCCACGAACTGACGGCGCTCGATGAAGAGGAACGGGCGCTTTTGCGCGGGGAGCATGTCGGTTTCGTCTTTCAGACCTTTCAGCTACTTGGCAGCCTTACGGCACTCGAGAACGTGATGTTACCCGCAGAGCTACGCGGCGACGCCGACGCCGAACCGCAGGCAATGGCGCTGTTGGAGAAAGTCGGCTTGGTCGATCGAGTCGGCCACTACCCGCGCCAACTGTCGGGTGGCGAACAACAGCGCGTCGCGCTAGCGCGGGCGTTTGCATCGAACCCGACGATTTTGTTCGCAGACGAACCGACCGGCAATCTCGACACCACCACGGGTCAGAAAATCATCGATCTGTTGTTCGAGTTGAACCGGGAGTTCAGTACGACGTTGGTATTGGTGACCCACGACGACAGGTTAGCCGACCGGTGTGACAGAATTATCGTAATCGATGGCGGGATGCTGCAATGAACGTGAGAATGGCTTCAAGGATGGCTTGGCGCGATTGGCGTTCCGGCGAACTCGGACTGTTATTGGTCGCGCTGCTAGTGGCGGTTGGCACCGTGACGTCGATCAGCTTGTTCGTGGACCGCCTGCATCAGGCGTTGCTGCTGGAGTCGGCCAACTTCCTCGCTGCCGACCGCTACATTGGCAGTTCGAGAGAGATTCCAGCGGATTTTCGGGCGGCCGCCGCGGCTCGAGGATTGGAGATCTCCGACACGATGGTCTTTCCGTCCATGGTGTTTGCCAGCGACGAGCGTAACCAACTCGTCAGCGTCAAGGCAGTGGGTGAGAACTATCCGCTGCGCGGCACGTTGGTGGTAAGCATGGAGCCGTTTGCCCTCGGACAGGAAATCGCCAGTGTTCCGAGGCCTGGCGAGATCTGGATGGACTCGAGACTGTTCCCGTCACTTGATATCCGTCTCGGTGACGAGGTCGAAGTTGGGCTTGCCCGTTTGAAGGTGGGCAAGGTGCTGATAAAGGAGCCGGATCGCGGCGGTAGTTTTTTCGATCTGGGGCCACGACTGCTCATGAACATTGCCGATGTGCCGGCCACGGAGGTCGTGCAACCCGGCAGCCGCATCAGTTATCGCATGCTGCTCAAGGGTCCGGACGCAGAGCTCGAGGCGCTGAAGGACGAGCTACCGCTCGAACCCAACTTTCGCTGGGTGGGTATACGCGACAGCAGTCCACGTATTGGCTCGGCACTCGACCGTGCCGAGAGCTTCCTGCTTTTGGGGGGGTTGCTTGCCGTATTGCTCGCTGGCGTGGCGGTGGCGTTGTCCGCCCACCGCTACTCACAGCGGCACTACGATCATGTTGGGATCTTGAAGACCGTTGGCGCGACGCCCAACCAGATTCTCTATGGTTACCTCGGTATCTTGGTGGTCATCGGCACAGTTGCCGTCTTGCTCGGGCTGTTGCTGGGCAGCGTTCTGCATCTCGCGCTTGTGGCAGTGCTGCAAACACTGATTCCGATCGACCTGCCGATGCCCGGTCCGCGGCCGTTTTTTCTGGGTAGCGCAACAGGGTTGATCTGCGCATTGGCCTTCGCCATGCCGCCGCTACTGCACTTGAAGAACATCTCGCCGATGCGGGTGATACGTCGTGACCTAGGCGTCGCTCCCGCCTCCCAGTGGCTTAGCTACGGCGCCGCGATTGCCGGCAGCCTGTTTCTCCTCGTCTGGTATAGCGGCAGTTTGTTTCTCACGTTTTGGGTGTTGCTCGGCTCGCTCGCCGTGCTGTTGGTGTTCGGCGTGCTGGCGACTTTGTTGCTACGCGGTGGTCGGTTAGTCGGCATGCAGGCCGGAAGCGGTTTGCGCCTTGCTCTTTCCGGGCTGCAACGGCGCCGCAAGGAGAACACGGCACAGATACTGATCTTTGGTTTCGCGATCATGTTGCTGCTGATACTCGTGCTGCTGCGTACCGCGCTCATCGACGAGTGGCGCGCCGCACTTCCGGAAGACGTGCCCAATCACTTTCTCATGAACATCACGCCCGCGCAGCTCGACGCAGTCGAAGAGCTGCTGGCCAGCGGTACCGAGCGGCAGGGCCCGTTGTATCCGATGATCCGCGGCCGCGCCATCGAAGTGAACGGTGTCGATTCTCAAGAGTGGCAAGACCAACATCGGCATCCGGATATACCCGGCCCGCGCCTGATGTCCGAACGCAATCTCACTTTTACGAACGGGCTGCCCAAGGACAATGAGGTTGTGGCGGGTCGGTGGTGGGACGAGGACAGTCTGGCTGCTGAGGTGTCGTTGGAAGACGATTATGCCCGGGAGCTTGGACTAGGGCTGGGCGACGTGTTGAAATTCGATATCGGCGGTCAGATCTTAGACGCGGAAGTGACCAGCTTGCGCAAGCTCGACTGGGAGAGCATGCAACCCAACTTCTTCATCATCATCTCGCCGGGCGGGTTGCGCGGCTTTGCTGCGACCTAC
>CBDTZM010000322.1:0-3595 GCA_965364915.1 uncultured Pseudomonadales bacterium
CCAAATGTACCGGTGTTTCGCCAATCCAAACTGTTGCCCGACAATTTTCGGTGCCGCATATATTCCTAACGGATAGGATAGGTCTATTATATAACTAATTGATTTAATTATATTTTATATTCCAATTTGCGTCAGGCTTCGCCGTTGAGGAATCTGTGTAACTGACGATCGTGGCGGCTCGCAGCCGACAACCTACCCGGTCGCACCCACGGTTGCCATCTGGGCTTCTGGCCGACCGGCTTGTCACCCATCACGGTGACGCGTTGAATCACCCGTTCCCCGTCAAAGTCGTTCAGGACGAAATGTTGGGTGCAGCGGTTGTCCCATATCGCGATAGTGTGTTCGCTCCATCGGTAGCGCACCGTGAAGCGTGGATTTTTCACCCAGTTGGTCAAGTACGTAAGCAGCGCATCACTCTCCGTCGCGTTCATCTCCACGATGCGCCGGGTAAAATGCTCGTTCACGTAAAGCGCGCGACGCCCGGTTTCCGGGTGCTCCCGTACAACTGGATGAATGGCCATCTGTTCCGGGTGGTTGTGCGGCAACGCATCGTGTAACGCGGTCAAGCCAAGACAGAGATCCTGCAGCGGCTCGGAGAGTTCCTCGAAGGCCGCGTAGAGGCTGGTCCACATCGTGTCACCCCCGGTCGGCGGGCACTTCACCATGTGCAGAATAGACATCAAGGCCGGTTCCTCCCGAAACGTGATGTCGGTATGCCATTCATCCGCCACGCCGCCGTGACTGGCGGCTAACTCGAAAAGCTCATCATGCTCGGTGAAGGGATTCTTGAGGTTGGGATGGCCTTCCAGTTTCCCGAAGTGACGGCCAAACGCCACGTGCTCGTCGACGCTGATCTGTTGATCCGGAAAGAACACGACCATGTGCTCGAGCAGTAGCCGTTTGATTTCGGCGACCTGCTCGGCATCCGCCGAGGCAAGTGCTACGCCGCGAATTTCTGCGCCAATCGCGCCTGCTAAACGCGTGACCCCCCAATCGAACTTTCGTGCTGCGCCCATCGCCAACCCACCCAACGTTGCCCGGGCGTATTGCACCACATTCAACGCGGTCAAGGCTATGTCCGTTCTGACAAGCCAAGTAGAATGCCGACCAACCAGCTAGTGGAGTTAGATGATGACGAATAAAACGACCCTCGTGTTGTGTGCGCTCCTGCTGCTTTGGGGCTGCGGATCTTCCACCTCGAACAACACGGCAACCTCCGAGAACGCCTCCGAGCCAAAGGAACACTTCCTGTCCGACCATCAACGCGCACTGGAATCGGCAAAATCCGTCGCCGGGGCGATCGAGGAGGCTGCCGAACGCAACGCGGCACAGGTCGAAAAACTCAAGGACGACGACTAAGGTCTAGCGCTTCGAGTTGATGTACCCGTAACCCGAGGGAGAATTTCCATGCGTGTCGGCATCGCCATGATGAGCCACGAAACCAACACCTTTTCTCCGGTCGTCACCGACCTGGCGCGTTTTTCCGGTGGTCACGACCGTCCCCGCAGCGGCGCTGCCGCCGTCGAAAACTTTCGCGGCACCGCGAGTTGCCTTGGCGGGTACATCAAGGTCTGCGACGAACTCGGCATGGAGATCGACATGGGAATCGCTGCGGGAGCGTCCCCTAGCGGTCCGGTCGACGACGATGCCTTCGAGTATATGTGCCAACAGATCGTCGGCATCGCGAAAACCAGCGACGCATTGCTGCTCGACCTGCATGGCGCCATGGTCACCAAGTCCTTTGATGACGGTGAAGGCGAACTGCTCAGCCGCATCAGAGCCGTAGCGCGTGAGCTACCCATCGCCGTGTCGCTCGATATGCACGCCAATATCACAGCCGCAATCGTCGATAACGCCAACGTCGTGACGGGTTATCACACGTATCCCCATATCGATATGGACACGACGGCCGAACGCGGCGCGCGCATTCTGTTTGATGCGATCGCCGACGAGTGCGCACCGACAATGACCTGGGGCAACGCACCGATGCTGCCGCACGTCATGCGTCAGGGCACCGATGACTTTCCCAACAGAGAACTGCAGGCGCGAGTACAAGGGATGGAGGCCGACGGCGCGCTCGGCGTCAGCCTGTTCACCGGCTTTCCCCATGCGGATATTCACGATGCCGGATTGTCGGTGATCGTCGTCACCAACGACGACATGCCGTTGGCGGAGCGCCATCGCGATGAATTGTTGGATATGGCCTGGGAGGCACGCGAGAGTTTCGTCTATACACTCGAGCCGTTAGCGGAGTCACTCGAGCGCGCCAAAGCGCTTGCCGCCGAGCCGGAAGAAGGCCCGGTTTTGCTGCTCGACCACTACGACAACACGGCGTCCGGTGGAACGATGGACACCACAGAGGTGTTGAGCGCGATACTCGACCAAGGTCTGGAGGACGTGGTCGTGTTCGGCTTCTTCGACCCGGAAGCGGTCGCAGCGATGCAACGGGCCGGCGTGGGCAATGACGTCACCTTGAGCCTAGGTGGCAAGCTGCCGATGCCGGCGCTGAAGCAACAGAGCCAGCCCATCGAGATATCCGGTCGCGTGAAACTGCTTTCAGAGGGACGCTTTCCGGCAACCGTCGCCATGTCCCGAGGCCTCACGATGAATATGGGTAACTGTGGCGTGCTGTCGGTCGGCAGTGTCGACATCGTGATCGTCTCGCGGCATATTGAACCGTTCGACCCAGGCTGTTTCCGATCGCTCGGAATCGAACCCCGCGACCATCGCTATATCATGCTGAAGAGTCGTATTCACTACCGGGTCGGATTTCGCGACATCGCCAAAGCCACCGTCGAGTGCGCTGGCTTAGGCGTATGTACTTCCGATTATTCGGAAATCACGTTCGAGAAGGTGCGTCGACCCATCTACCCGCTGGATGGGGTCAACGCCCCTCGCGAGGAATGGAAACTGGACTAGTTGAAGATCGATTACACTTGGAAACGTCGTTGGTGCTGCACAGCCGCTCTACTGCTTGCCGCCAATCTTGCCTACGCCGCCACAACCCCCCCGGTGACGACTGCGACGAAGTTGCCAGCTGCACCCGTTATCGACGGCGATGTGCTTGGCGATAGCGTGTGGTCGGGGCTGACGCCGGCAACTGGATTTTGGCAAACCAAGCCGGACGAAGGTCAACCGGCGACCCAAAAAACCGAGGTATTCATCGGTTTCACCGACGAGGTGCTTTACTTCGGGGTTGTCTGCTACGACGACGAACCGAACGCCATCATCGTTTCCGATAGCCGCCGCGACAGCAGTCTGCGCGATACGGATAGCTTCCAAGTGGTACTCGACAGCTTCCTGGACCGCCAGAACGGTTTCGTCTTCGGCACCAATCCCGCGGGCATCGAGTACGACGGCCAGATAACGGCAGAAGGAGCGAGCGGGCGATCCACGTCCGGCGGCGGCTTCAATCTGAACTGGGATACGACATGGACGGTACAGACCCAGGTGTCGGACATCGGCTGGAGCGCAGAGCTGGCCATACCGTTCAAGTCGTTGCGCTATGGGCGGGAAGACGTCCAATCGTGGGGTATCAATTTTCAGCGCAACATTCGCCGCAACAAAGAAGAAGTTTTCTGGTCTCCGCTACCGC
>CBDTZM010000323.1:0-3590 GCA_965364915.1 uncultured Pseudomonadales bacterium
TGATGTACGTCGGGCGCATGGCAGTCGAGAAAAACCTGGAACAGTTTTTGTCGTTGCCGACCAAGGGCACCAAGATCATGGTGGGTGAAGGACCACAACGAGCCGCTCTCGAGAAACGCTTTCCAGAGGCTATTTTCTTAGGGGCAAAATACGGTGACGAACTCGTCGCCCACTACGCCGCTGCCGATGTGGTGGTATTCCCTTCGAAGACCGACACATTGGGGCTCGTCATGTTGGAGGCCGCCGCGTGTGGTATTCCGGTCGCGGCACTGCCCGTACCAGGACCGAACGACGTGATCGGTGATAGCGGCGCCGGCGTGCTCGATCACGATCTAGGCAAGGCCATCGAAAACGCGATCGGCATCGATCCGGAACATTGCCGTGCTCACGCGCTCAAACAATCGTGGGATCTATCGGCCCATGAATTTTTCAACAATCTGATTCCGATCAAGGTTGCAGAGCTTCAGGGAGGGACAGCATGAAAGTCGTCGTATTGGGCGGAGACGGGTTCTGCGGATGGCCAACGGCGCTGCACCTGTCGATGCAAGGCCACGACGTGGCCATCGTTGACAACTTGTCGCGCCGCAATATCGACAACGAGTTGGAGGTGCAGAGCCTAACGCCGATTCAGTCGATATCGATTCGACTTGCCGCGTGGCAGGAGGTCACTGGCAAGACGATCGCTTACGAACGCATCGACGTCGCGATGGAGTACGACCGGCTGTTGCAGTTGGTCATGGAGCGACAACCCGACTGTATCGTGCACTTCGCCGAGCAACGTGCCGCTCCCTACTCCATGAAATCGTCATGGCACAAACGCTATACCGTCAACAACAACCTCAACGCTACCAACAACGTACTAGCTGCGATCGTCGAGAGCGGTCTCGACATCCACCTCGTGCACTTGGGTACGATGGGCGTATACGGCTATTCGTCGGTCGGCGTACGCCTGCCGGAGGGTTACCTTACGGTGAAGATGACGGCCGACGACGGCGAGGAAGTCGAACAGGAGATTCTGTATCCGCCCAACCCGGGCAGCATCTATCACATGACCAAAACCCAAGATCAGCTGTTTTTCGCGTTTTACAACAAAAACGATGAGGTACGCATTACCGACCTGCACCAAGGTATCGTTTGGGGCACCCAGACACGCGAGACCCGGCTGGACGATCGCTTGATCAACCGCTTCGACTACGACGGCGACTACGGCACCGTTCTGAACCGGTTTTTGATGCAAGCGGCGATCGAGTATCCGTTGACCGTACACGGATCCGGCGGACAAACCCGGGCGTTCATCCACATTCAAGACACGGTGCGTTGCATAGAGCTTGCGATTACCAACCCACCCGCAAGCGGCGAGCGGGTCAAGATCCTCAATCAGCTCACTGAGACTCATCGGTTGATCGAGTTGGCCAACCTGATTGCAACCATGACCGGGGCTACGATCGAGCACGTTCAAAACCCGCGCAAGGAAGCGGACTCCAACGACCTCGCTGCTGCCAACACCGGACTCCTAGACCTCGGCCTGCAGCCAACGACATTGCGCCAAGGACTATTGGAAGAAGTGACCGACATCGCCAAACGCTTCGCGGAACGTTGCGACCGCAACCGCATTCCTTGCGCATCTCACTGGACCAAGAACATCGCCGAAGTCAATGCCGGTGACGAGCGAACCAACCGTACGCTGCACAGCTGACGTCCGATCGCTTAGACTCGCGAGCTACAAGAACTAGCCGATCAGGGGATTTTGAACGAGTGGTCGATTACCTGCTAACGCTCATCGCCAGCTGGACTCTCGCCGGTATATTTCTGACGGCTGCGTTGCACAAGACGCGCCACTATCTCGAGTTTGTCGGCGTTTTCAATCAGTACAAGCTGCTCCCTGACTTCAGCATACCCTTCGTCGCGCCGCTGGTTGTCGGCGCAGAGATTGCGTGCGCCGTTGCGTTGCTCTCTGGGTTCACGCGCAGCATCGGACTCGCCGTCGCGATTGGACTACTCGGCACCTATACGCTCGCCATCGCCATCAACATCGCGCGGGGGAGAACCGCGATCGATTGTGGTTGCGGCGGGCAGGCCACTCCGCTGTCCGTCTGGCTGGTGGTACGCAACCTGACGTTGTTGGTGCTGACCGGCACGGCTTTGTCGGCCGGCACGGGTGCCATGTCGTCAACCGCCTACCTACTCGCGGTGCCGACCACCGCGTTGCTGTGGCTGATCTACGTCACCGGTAACCAGTTGTTGGCCAACTGGGGGAAGCAGCAATTGCCCGCAGACCTGCATGGATAACCTGCTAGTCATATCCAACGTCGTCTTGTGGTGCGCGGTCGCCGCGCTCGCCGTCTTGGTCTACGCGCTCACACGCCAAGTCGGCGCACTGTTCGAGCGGGTGGCGCCTGCCGGTGCGCTGATGGTCAACCAGGTGCTCAACGTTGGCGACGCAGCCCCGGTCGTCTCGGTCGAGGATCTGGCCGGGATACGCCATACGTTGGGCGGCGCGCCCGAACAGGAAAAGAGCACGCTGTTGTTTTTCTTGGCACCGGATTGTCCGATCTGTAAGTCTCTTCTGCCGGTACTGCGCTCCGTGACGAAGTCCGAGGCTTGGGTCGACATCGTGCTGGCCAGCGACGGCGGCGAACTCGACGAACACAAGGCCTATGTCGCCAAGCACGATCTCGCTCAGTTCCCCTACGTACTCTCTGAATTGCTGGGTAAATCCTACGGTGTCGCCAAGCTACCCTATGCGGTGTTGATCGACGAGCAAGGCTTGATCGCTTCACTCGGACTCATCAATTCCCGAGAACATCTCGAGAGCCTTTTTGAAGCCAAAGAACTGAACGTCACCTCGATTCAAGATTACATGCAAAAGTTCGCGCAGGACGACCACTACGATGCATCATCCGGAGACTGACGCATGAAGTGGCTGCCGACCGCCAGGGCGCTATTGGCCATGCTTGTGACGCTGGCGGCAGTCACTGCCTTGGCCGCTACGGAGGTCGACGCCAAACGCGCGCGCGTCAACTACATGCTGAACTGCCAGGGCTGCCACTTGGCCGACGGCCGCGGCATCGGCGACATTCCTGAAATGAAAAATTTCGTCGGCAACTTCCTACGCGTACCCGGTGGTCGGGAATACTTGGTCAGAGTCCCCGGCTCTGCCAATGCGCCATTGAACGATGCTCTGTTGGCTGAACTATTAAACTGGATGCTCATGGAGATGAGTGCCAGCGAGTTGCCTCCCGACTGGCAACCCTATACGGCAGCCGAAGTCGCTTCGTACCGCGCAACGACACTAACGGACGTCGATAAAATACGCACCGTGTTGATCAACCGGATCGAAGCTTTACAGCCCCAGTCGAACTGACGCTGGCAACATGAAGTCACTATCCAAACTTCAAGACCTTTACCGAACGACGCCCAAGCCGAGTCGATTCGGCACTCCTGACCATTGCTCCGAATGCGCCGAGCACAACGCAACGTTAATGTCCCATACGCCTGAAGGCATCTCGATGGCCGAGTTGGGGAACCCGCTATGGGATCCTATCTGTTTCGTCGACTCGATCGACGCGTTTCGGTACTACCTGCCGGCC
>CBDTZM010000324.1:0-3588 GCA_965364915.1 uncultured Pseudomonadales bacterium
GCAGACTCAACCGCAGAGAAAACCCCTCCTCCCTTGGCATCGAACGCATCAACGTCGCGACATATCAGGCGGTGTCTGGGGCGGGGGCGGCCGCGGTACGAGAATTGGCCAGTCAGACCGCCAATTTGTTGAATGGCAAAGCGGTCGAGACACACGTACTGCCGACGCAGATTGCGTTCAATGCCATTCCACACATCGATCAGTTTCAGGCAAACGGCTACACCAAAGAAGAAATGAAGATGGTGTGGGAGACACGTAAGGTCTTTGAGGACGATGCCATACTCGTGAACCCGACTTGCGTACGCGTGCCGGTATTTTTCGGCCACTCGGAAGCGGTTCACATTGAAACGGTGACGCCGATCACAGCGGCGCAAGCACGCAAACTGCTCAGCAAAGCGCCTGGTGTCGTGCTTCGGGACGAAGCGCGCGACAACGGCTA
Source organism: uncultured Pseudomonadales bacterium (assembly GCA_965364915.1). Taxonomy (GTDB): domain Bacteria; phylum Pseudomonadota; class Gammaproteobacteria; order Pseudomonadales; family Azotimanducaceae; genus Azophilus. Next base: position 440 of record CBDTZM010000324.1, read on the forward strand.
TCCGACCGCGGTGGGCCACGCGGCCGGCAGCGATGCGGTCTACGTTGGACGTATCCGGCAAGACATTTCTCATCCTAGGGGCCTGAACCTGTGGGTCGTGTCGGACAACGTGCGTAAGGGCGCGGCTCTCAATAGCGTTCAGATCGCCGAACATCTGCTGCAATCGGAGGGGTAAGTAGCCCTTCCAGTCCGCGAATTACCTGCCATAATTGGTACTTACTGCAAATTTTAGACATCTCTTCTGGGTTATCTTGCTAATCCAGACGTCTGCTGACATGGATTTTGAGTCATCGTGCACAGGACGGCGCTAACGCGTTCACAATCCGACAATGTGGTCGAAGGGGGCCGCATGCTCGGGAAAACAATCTCATCTACGAGGGGCTTGCCTATGGTCAGGAATTTACTGCGTTTTAGTAGATCTTGGGCACAAATCGCTCTGTTGGTCGGCTTCGGCGTCACGAGCAGCCAGGTTTGGGCACTGGGTTTAGGGGAAATCGAGCTCAACTCGGCATTGAATGAAAAATTGAATGCGCGCATAGAATTGTTGGATGCCGCCGGCATGCAGCCCGCAGAAATCCTCGTGACGCTCGCGTCCCGTGAAGATTTCGAGCGGGTCGGCGTAGAGCGCTTTTTCTATCTGACTGGTATGCAGTTCGAAGTGGTGGTGGTAGGCAACCGCGCCTGGGTCAACATTTCGAGCCGGCAGCCCATTGCAGAACCGTACCTCAACTTCTTGGTGCAGGTGCATTGGCCGAACGGGCGGTTGCTTCGAGAGTACACGCTACTGTTGGACCCACCTACCTATAGCCAGGCCGCGGCGCCCAGTGTATCCGCACCGCAGCAGGAAGCTGCGGTGGATACGACAGCCGGTAGGATTGAGCGCCAGGCAGCCGCGCAAACAGCACCACCCCCCCGCACCGCGCGCACGGAAGTCGACCTAACAGCCCGGACGACGGAACGAGCAGCGATGCCGGCAGGGGAAGGCGAGTTTCGCATGACGAATCGCAACGACACGCTCTGGAAGATCGCCTCGGCGACCTTGCCCACGGACCGCGTCAACGTTCAACAACAAATGCTGGCCCTGCAGCGACTCAATCCGGAAGCCTTCATTCGCAACAACATCAACCTGTTGAAGGCGGGCTTTGTGTTGCGCATACCGACAGAAAGTGAAGCGCTAGGCGTATCGCGCGGCGACGCGGCCCTGGAGGTCGCCGATCAGAACGACGCGTGGCGTAATCCCGAGAGAGTCGCAAGCACCGCGACCGAGGGTTCGCAGCTGCGCAGCCAGGTGGATGCTACCGACGCCGGTCCGGCCGCGGCGGCTGCTCAAGGGGAAGGGCAACTGCGCATTGTTGCTGGCACCGGTGACAGCGCCGTCGGCAGCGAAAACGCCGAAGCGGACGGACGTGTTGCTGCCGCGTTGGAAGAACGTGATCGTCTGGCCCGCGAGGTCGACGAGTTGGCCTATCAGCTCGATCGAGAGCAGGAATTGTCGGCCAATCAACTCGACGTCAAGGATCGGCAGCTCGAAGTGAAAAGCCAGGAAATAGCCGAACTGCAACAGCAGCTAGCGAACGCACAACAAGCCGCCGCCACTGCACCGCAGCAGGTTCAAAACCAAAGCCAAGCACCGACAGAGGCGGAACCGTGGTGGCAATCCACGCCCGTTCTCGGTGGCGCAGCGGCCGTTTTGGTTTTGGGTTTGGTCGGCGGTCTCGTTACCGCCAGGCGCCGTAGAAGCGAGGAAGCTTACGAAGACGCTTACTATGATTCTCCGGACGATTCCCCGGATGACTCTCCGGATGCCGCAGAGGATGCATTTGAGGACGAGGTGCCACCCACGGTCTCGCTGGTAGACGATACCGAAGACGACGACATGTCGGGGCTGCAAGTCGACGATCTGGACGACGATCCGGACGACTTCTTGGCCGGGGACACCCCGGAAGTCGCAACCACCGACTATTTAGATTCGGAGCTAGACTCGAAGTCGGACCCGGATGCAGAGCGGATAGAAGAGGACGACGCGCCCACGGGGTCGGAAACCGGTGATGTCATCGGCGAAGCCGACATCTATATCGCCTATGGTCGTTATCCCCAAGCTATCAGTCTGCTGCTTGGCGTGCTGGAAGAGGATCCCGGCCGCAACGACGTGAGGCTCAAACTGTTGGAATCCTACGTTGAGACCTCAGATCGAGCCGGCTTCGACCTGCAGATGATCGAGTTCGTCGAGAGCTGTGACGACGAAGAAGCGCTTCTGACAGCACGTGAACTCGAAGGTCGGCTAAGTGAGTCCGAAATCGTTCCGTCAGGTTCAGACGCTGAATCGCCCGAACCAGAAACCGCCGCCGTGGAAAAAGAACTTGAAGAGCTGGATACCGTGGAGGACTTCGATCTCAAACTCGACGAGCCGGAAGCAGTTCCTGAGGAAACCGATTCGGAACCGAAAAACACCAGTAATGCCACCAGCGGCTTGGAGTTCGAATTAGAACTCGACGAACAGCCGCCGGAAGCGAGTGAGGTACTCGACACGCAAGAGGGTTCGAGTGACGATCTCGGCGGTGATCTCGGCATGGATTTCGATCCTGATGCGGATACGGCATCGCCAGACGCGGCAGCCCAGGAGCTTGCTAAAGCGATGGGCGAGAACGAGGTGGCAACCGATGTCGACACCGCGAGTACGACCGTCGAGGCCGCACCTGAGTCGGAAGCATCAGAACCGGAAACCGGAATCGAAGACGGTTTTTCCCTCGACGACCTTGATGTCGGCGAAGAGGAAGTCGGCGAAGCAGAAATCAGCGAAGAGAAAGACGAAACCGATTTCGATTTCGATGAAGAAGGCGATAGCGCCAGCACCAAACTGGACCTCGCTAGAGCCTATATCGATATGGGCGATGAAGACGGCGCGCGCGATATCCTGGGCGAAGTGCTCACCGAAGGTAACGACACCCAGCAGCAACAAGCTCAAGAACTGCTCGACCAGCTGTAGTGCTCTGATCGCCTCCAAGTGAATATCGCTCTTGGCGTCGAGTACCACGGCGCTGCGTATTCCGGTTGGCAACGCCAAAAACACGTACCTTCCGTACAGACAGACCTCGAATCTGCTATCAGCCAGATCGCCGATCATCCCGTGCGGGTGGTAGCGGCGGGGC
>CBDTZM010000325.1:0-3580 GCA_965364915.1 uncultured Pseudomonadales bacterium
GCGCCAGCCGCGCAATCAGCACCAAACCACCGCGGGTAGCATTCACAACGATGCGGTCGCCAAACCGCTCGGTTTTCGCGGCGGCACCGTCGCCGGCATCATCCATCACGAACAGTTCGCGCCGCTGATGCTCGAGGCCTTCGGCCAGCGTTGGTTCGAGCAAGGCTCGCTTTCCATGTACTACCTGAATGCGACGACCGATGAAGAGAACGTGCAAGCGTTCGCCACGGCACCGCCGGAGGGCGCAACCGACGCTCAGATCGACGTGTGGCTGGAGCAAGAGGATGGTCCCAAGGTCCTGGAAGGCACCGCGTCGGTCGGCGCGGTCGACGAGACGAAGACGTGCCTGTACCGACGTTACGAGGCACGCCGCGCCCCCGGTGAGACCCGCATTCTGGCCGAGATCGAACCCGGCATCGTGTTGCCCGAGATCGTCACCCGGGTCGACATGACGGAACAACTTTTGCGCCGCGACGTCGCCACCGAAGGCTTGGATTGGTATTGGGGTGATTCACCCTGGGGCGGTCCGATCTGCACACCCGTCACCATGTTCCGGCTCTTGAACGAGGGCCTCAAATCCCCCGGCAAGATCGCGAAAGCCGTGGGCCTTTACGGCGCCATCGAAGTACGCGTGTACGACGGCCCGCTGATGGTCGAGAAGGACTACAAGGTGCAGGGCAAGATTCTCGCCAAGGGTGAGACGCCGAAGTCGGAATACCTGTGGTGGAGTACGGAACTGAAAGACGCCGAGAGCGGCGATCGCGTTGCTGGTTTGTTGATGATGACGCGCTGGATGAAGATGTCATCGGAGCTTTGGCGCGAATCCGCTTAACGCCTGGCTAGTGTTCGTCGACCTTCAACCAACACGCCACGTCGCTGCCATTCGACGCTACGGTGGGAGGCACCTTCTCCCTGCAGATGTCCATCGCGTGCGGGCAGCGCGGATGAAACGCACACCCCGTCGGTAACGACAGCGGATTCGGCGGGCTGCCTTCGATCGATTGCAGGCGCTTCTTGCGCGATCCCAGTATCGGCACACTGGCGAGCAAGCCTTGCGTGTAAGGATGCTGCGGGTCCGCATACAACGCCCCGACATCGGCCATCTCGACGATGCGCCCCGCATACATGACGGCAATGCGATGGCAAAGACTCGCCGCCACGCCTAGATCATGCGTGATGAACAGCAGCCCTGCCCCGGTGTCGGCCTGGATCTTCTCGATCAAGTCCATGAACTGCACTTGGATCGTGACATCCAGCGCGCTGGTCGGCTCATCGGCAATCAACAAGCGCGGCTTGCACGCAATCGCCATGGCGGCCACCACGCGTTGACGCATGCCGCCGCTGAACTGATGCGGATAGTCGTAGGCGCGCTCGGCCGCGGAAGGCACGCGCACACGATCCAGCTCGCCGATGGCGAGGTCCATGGCCGATCGGTCACCGGCCAAGTCATGTGCCCGAATCGGTGCGGCGACCTGGCTGCCGACGGTGAACACCGGATTGAGAGAGGTCATCGGGTCTTGGGAGATCATCGCAATCTTGCTGCCTCTGACCTCGCGCGCCAGCACGTCCTCGTCGAGACCCACCAGTTCACGTCCGTCGAGCACAATGGAGGACCCCTCGACGATGCGCCCCGCCGGTTTCGGCGGCATACCCAAGAGCGACAGACCCGTCATCGTCTTACCGCTGCCGGATTCGCCAATCAAACCGAGCGTTTCGCCAGAGGCGAGATCGAAGCTCACGCCATCGACGGCCTTGAGGACCCCGCGTTTGAGGGTCAGATGGGTTTTGAGATCACGGACTTCGAGCACTACCACACCTGCCGGCGCAACGGATCGAACGTATCGCGCAGCCAGTCACCCAATACGTTGGACGCCAGGCAGGCCGCCATGATGGCAAGCCCCGGCATGGTGATCAGCCACCAAGCGACTTCGATGAAGTTTCGACCGTCCGACAACATGCCGCCCCACGACACTTGCGGCGGCTGAATGCCGAGCCCCAAGAAACTCAAACCCGCTTCGAAGACGATGACGCTGCCGAACTGCAACGTGGCCAACACCAACAAGACGTTCAACAGATTGGTCGCGAGGTGGCGCACGAAGATGGTCGGCGTACCCACGCCGGCGACTTTGGCGAGCGCGATGAAGTCGCGCTCGCGCAAGCTCAACACCTCGCCGCGCACGATACGCGCATACCAAGTCCAATAACTGAGGACGATGATGAAGATCACCATCGCCTCCCCTGGTGCCAACACGGCGGCAAACAGCATCGCCAAGGGAATCGACGGCACCGCCATTTGAATGTCGATCAGCCGCGAGATGACGGCATCGACCACGCCGCCGAAATAGCCGGCCGCCATGCCTAAGCCCGCGCCGATCAAACCAGACAGCACGATCGCGTAGAACGCCACATTGGTCGAGACGCGCGCGCCGGCAATGATGCGGCTCAGGATATCGCGGCCGAGGTTGTCGGTGCCCAAGAGGTGGGCCGCGCTGCCGCCTTCCATCCACGCGGGCGGCGTCATGGCGTCAGCCAGCGATATGCCGGTCGCCGGGTGCGGCGCGATCCAGGGGCCCAGAAGTGCACAGATCACCACCAACCCGAGCACGGTGGCAGCGATATAGGGGAACCCGCTGCTAACGCCGGTGCGACGCCGGCCTAGTTTGAGCACCCGTCCCAACACGGATCGAGGCAGTACGACGTCACTCACGACGAATCCTCGGATCGATGAAGCCATAGCTCAGATCGACCAGCAGATTCACCGTGACGAACACCACGGCTGTGAGCATGACGCCCGCCTGCACCACCGGGAAATCCCGCGCGAAAACGGCATCGACCACCGTGCGCCCAACACCCGGCCAGGCAAACACCACCTCGATGACGAAGGCCCCGCCCAACATACCGGCGAAGTACACGCCGATCATCGTGACCAACGGCACGGCCGCGTTCCTGAGCGCGTACCGCCAAATAATGGTGCGTTCCGGCAGACCGATCGCCCGTTCCATGCGCACATAGTCGCTGTCCAACACGTCGAGCATCGACGAGCGCAGCGTGCGGGTCATGGCCGCCACGGGATACCAACCGAGTGCGATTGCCGGCAACACCAGGTGCGCGGGCGTGCCGCGCCCGAACGCGGGCAACCATTGCAGTTCTACCGCGACAAAGAGAATCAGCAAGAGCCCGATCCAAAACCCCGGAATCGCCTGGCCGAGCATGGCGAACACCTTGGCAATGCGATCGATCCAGCCACCGCGATACACCGCAGAGAAGACGCCGAGCGGTACCGCCAACAGCACGGCAAAGAACAATCCCGCTACCGCGAGTTCGAGCGTCGCAGGCAGTCGATCGATCAACAGCCGCATGGCCGGTTCGTTCCACTGGTACGACACGCCGAAATCACCCGTGACGGCGCTGCCGATGAAGATGGCGAATTGCACGAACAGCGGTTTATCCAATCCCAGCGCCTCGCGCATCGCGGCGAAATCGGCGTCGGTCGCGTCCATCGGCAGCATCAACGCCACCGGATCGCCGGACAAGCGTTGCGCGACGAACACGATCAACAGCGCGCCGAAGATGGCGATCA
>CBDTZM010000326.1:0-3579 GCA_965364915.1 uncultured Pseudomonadales bacterium
TGTTCAGACTAAGCGCCGCGTCCTGGATCAAGGTGCAGGGTTCCCAGAGCGAGGGGTTCATCGCACAAACGCTCCGCTCCGATGACGGTGGCTTCGGATTCGACGGCGTCGGCAGCGCCGCGTTGATCGAGGCAGACGCCGGCGCATACCGGGTTGATATCAGCGTCGGTCTAGGAGATATGTTCGATGGCCTCGATGGACAGTTGACGCTATATACTCAGAGCCAGGAAGCCGGATACTCTGCCCCGGGATTAGAAACGCTAACCGACACCAGCCACTACGGATTTTCTCTCAACCTGCCAATCACGGATCGTCTAAAGGTGCGAGGCAAGGCCGACCTGCTGACCCAGGACGAGGGTGTTGAGACGGAGGCCTTGGAGCTCAACATTGGATACCAGCTGAGTCGTCGATGGGACTTGAGCTCCGGCGTCAGAAGTGATTCCAGGGAAAGCAATTCCGTACTGCTGGCCACCCAGGAGGAAGGCGATCGAACCGACGCCGTGATCCAGTTGGGATTCGATTCCAGAGGCAAATGGAAACTGTACGGTTTCTTACAGGATACCGTGTCGAAGTCGGATACCCGAGAGGACAACGGGCGGATCGGTATCGGCGGGTCATACCTCGTATCGGACAAACTGCGCGTCGATGTAGAGACGTCTTCCGGAGACTTGGGTCCAGGCGGGAAGTTGGGGACCAGTTACATGCACTCGGAACGAACCAGTTTCTATGTGAACTACGTGCTCGAAAACGAACGCTCAGACAACGGCTTGCGCTCCCGCAGCGGCAGCGAGGGCAGCCTGGTAACGGGTATGAAGATGCGCACTTCCGACAGCTCCAGCATCTTTCTCGAAGAGCGTTACCGGCACGGTAATTCCGTCACGGGACTCACGCACTCGACAGGGGTCAATCTTGCGCCAACAGACCGGTTCAACCTGACAGCCAACACGGATATTGGAACCCTGAAGGACCTGCTCACAGGTGCTGAAACGGATCGCATGGCCGGTGGTTTCCGGATTGGCTACGGATTCGAAGACCTTCAACTCTCCAGCGGCGTGGAATACCGCCGTGACGAATCCGAACAGCTAGACGCGTCGATGACGACACGCAAGACCTGGTTGTTCAGGAGCAGTTTCAAATGGCAACTGAACCCATCGGCGCGTCTGCTCGGCAAACTGAATTACTCCGACTCCGACAGCTCGCTCGGCAGGTCGTATGCCGGGGAATATACCGAGGCGGTCCTGGGCTACGCATTTCGCCCGGTCAACCATGACCGGCTAAACGCGCTCGTCAAATACACCTACTTCTTCAACGTGCCGACGACCGATCAGGTCACGCTCAACAACACCGCCGCCGAATTCATACAGAAAAGTCATGTAGGCGCAATCGACGTAACATACGACCTCACGCCCAACATTTCGGTTGGCGGTAAGGTTGCCTATCGACTAGGACAGATTAGTCTCGATCGCGAAAACCCCGAGTTCTTCGACAACACAGCGACCCTTTACGTTCTGCGTGCCGACTGGCGACCCAGGGAAAAGTGGGAAGTGCTGGTCGAGACCAGACTGCTCGACATGCCGAATCTCGACGAGCAACGCAGCGGCGCGTTGGTGATGCTGTCACGGTACGTCGACGACCACTTCAAGGTGGGCGTGGGTTACAACTTCACCGACTTCTCGGACGATCTAACGAATCTGAGCTTTGACCATCAAGGTATCTTCCTCAACATGACCGGTGCGTTCTAACATTGCCGCTACGGACGTCGTCTACTCTGCCGAATAGCCATCCACCGCTTGGGAGTAGTTGTCTTCCATCCAGCCCTTGCCGATGGCCCGCCACGACAGTTCGAGGTCGAGCTCCGGTACTTCCAACGCAATCCACGCGATAAACGAATTGCTGTTCGGCCCCGGCCACATCACGTACTCGTTAGCGTATGGATAGCCGCGCGCTGCGGCGTCAACGCGATCGATGAGTTCATCAACGCCTGACCCTTGAAGATCTAGAAGCAGCTTCGGTTTCGACCCCCACCAGTGCCGATCGGGGATGCTGGCCTTGATGCTGACGACGGGCAATCCTCGTCGTTGCAGCCAGCCGATGACTTGATAGACCGTGTAGTGCGATGCGCCGGACGGCTTTGTCGCTATCCAGGTGTGATCGGCGACTAGTCCGCGCCATCCGTACACGCCAGCACCGTATACCTGCAAGACTGCAGCCTCGGTGACGTGCGGATCGGGCGCAATGCCCGCCGAATCGTTACGACGATCGCTGTTCATGGCCATCGAGACGCACGATACCAGGCCTGGCGCGACGAACAGGATAAGTAGCGCCCAGCCGAACCATCGCCATTTTCCTCGAGGTATGCGAATCATGGCGGAACATTATATAGAAGGAGCTTCTACGTGTGAGGATCGTACAATTGGCAGAGGAGGAGACGCATGCTCAGATATTTGCTGGCGATAGTTGGCCTTGCGACGTTCACGGGTGGGGGGCCGCTTGTCGCAGCAGCGAAGCCGCTCTTTGCGGATCAGACAACGGTCGAATTCGTGATCGAGGCACCGTTTGGAAAGTTGCTAATCGACCGTGTCGGTAAAAGCACGTATCGAGGAGGAGAATTACGCTATTCCGGTGCAGATCGCCTTGAGGTCGTATTGCCGCTAGAGGTTCGAACGCGCGGCAAGACACGGCGCCGCAAGGACATTTGTGCCTTTCCGCCGCTGCGTTTGCGGTTTGCCGAGGGCGACGTTGGCGGCACTCTATTCCAGGGTCAGAAAGCGATAAAACTCGTCACGCACTGCAGAGACACCGACAGCTACGATCAGTTGGTGCTGCAGGAGTATCTGGCTTACCGGGTCTACAACGTGCTGACCGACTATAGCCACCGGGTGCGACTAGCCAAAATCACCTACGTACATCCCAGCGGCGCTCACGTGGCGACGCGCTTAGGCATCTTTTTGGAACGCTGGGAAGCGGTTGCTGATCGACACGGCGTGATTGCCGCCATCGTCGACGGTGGGGTGAACATCGACCTGTTGAGTCGGGCCGACGCCAACCGGGTCGCCGTCTTTCAATACCTGATTGGCAACGAGGACTGGTCGGTCCTGTGGCCCGAGTCGAACGAAGATTGTTGTCACAACACCAAGCCTCTGTACGCCGACGGACGTGTCATTCCGCTTCCATACGACTTCGACTTCGCGGGCATCGTCGATGCGCCGTACGCGATCCCGAAGCCCCCTAACCGTAAGGTCAGAAACCGACGTTACGGTGGGCTTTGCCACACCCAAGGGCCGGACTTCGAAGATACGTTGGCGCTCTTTCGAGAGAGCCGGGAGGCAATCTACACGCTCTACCAAGATCAACCGGAGATGAGGGAGCGCATTCGCGCCAGCACGCTCAGCTATCTGGACCGCTTTTACCAGGTGATCAATGACGCCGAGAAGGTGGAAAGGCAGCTACTGCGCCGTTGTAAAGAGAAGTAGGCCGGGGCGGGCGGTTGCATTTGGACCGGGTCCCGATACACTGTGCGGCCTTTTCCGCCTTAGCTCAGTTGGTAGAGCAGCTGACTGTTAATCAGCGGGTCGCTGG
>CBDTZM010000327.1:0-3574 GCA_965364915.1 uncultured Pseudomonadales bacterium
TTTGTCCAACATAGCCGCTTCCAAACAGAACTTTTTGCCATGTCGGGGCGACTAACCTAGCGACTATTCCTTAATAGTCATTGTTTATCCCTAATGTTGGAGCCCCTCAGGGCTCGCTGCTCCTTATTGGAGGCCCACCCCTAGGGGTGGGCTTTTTTTTATACCCTCAGCTCTATCCGCAGCAGCGTTTGCCCGTTGAACGTGATTTCCGCTAAGTTGTGGGCTGGTTTTGGTGTTGAGCAGTGTCATGGGACAACCCCTCGAAGGGCTAACGGTGTTGGATTTTGGGCAGATCTACAATGGTCCGTATTGTGGATTCTTGCTGTCGCAGGCGGGCGCGCGGGTCATCAAGGTCGAATCCAAGGTAGGGGAGGCGCTACGAGCGCGCGGCGGGGCGTCGGCCGCGAGCTATGCGTTCACGTTGCTCAACTCCACCAAAGAGTGCATCACGCTCAACATCAAGTCGGAGGGGGGGCAGAAGCTGGTGAAACAACTGGCGCGCCAGGTCGATGTGGTGTTGGAGAACTTCTCGCCAGGCACGATGGACCGCTACGGCATCGGCAGCGCCGCGTTGTTGAAGGAAAACCCGCAACTCATCTATGCCGCGGGCACCGGCTACGGCGGCACCGGACCGCACCGTGACTACCTCGGTATGGACATCACCCTGCAAGCCATGAGCGGCGTCATGAGCATTACCGGGCAGGAGGACAGTCCCCCAACCAAAACGGGGGCTGCGTTATGCGACTTCCTAGGCGGCGTGCACCTTTACGGCGCCATCGTCACTGCGCTCTATCAACGCAACGCAACCGGCGAAGGCGCGGTCGTCGATATTTCAATGCAGGACACCGTGTTCCCCACCTTGACGACGGCGCTGGGGGCGTATTTTCAGGCCGGGGGCGTGCAAGGTCCGCGGCGCGGCAGCAAGCATCCGGGTTTGAGTCTTGCGCCGTACAACGTCTATGAAGCCGCCGACGGACATGTCGCGATGATCTGTATCCGTGAAGGGCACTGGCAGAATCTGGTAGAAGCCATGCAGCGCCCCGAACTGTTGGAACGTCCCGAATTTGCCGACATGGCGAGCCGTGCGACCCATATGGAGGCGGTCGATGCGGAAGTGGAAAGCTGGACCCGAGAGTTGCCGCGGGATGAGATTTTTCGTCTCCTGCAGAAACACAACGTCATCTGTGCGTCCGTGCAATCGCTGGAGGACGTGGTCAACGACCCGCATTTGCACGCACGGGGTACCTTGCAGTGGCGATCTCACCCAGCGCTTGGGGACGTGGTGGTTTTCCAGACGCCTCTGCGTTTCCAAGGCGTCGAGCCGCCGCCCCTCGGAGACGTTGCGGATTTGGGGGCGCACACCCGCCCGGTACTGAAGGAGTTGGCGGGGTTGGATGATGCCGCGATAGACGCGCTCGCCAGTGCCGACGCCATCTAGGGCTTGCGTATCGTGATACGCTTGTCGATTACGGTTCTTTTTGGGGATTTTGGCACATGGCGCAGTTCGACACGGTCGAGGATGCTCTGACCGCGATCGCTGACGGCGAAATGGTGGTCGTCGTAGACGATGACGACCGTGAAAACGAGGGCGATCTCATCATGGCCGCTAGTAAAGCGACGCCGGAGAGAGTGGCGTTCATGATCCGCCACACCAGCGGCATCCTCTGTGCGCCGGTATTGGAAGATCGGGCGCACCGACTGCATCTAGATCCCATGGTGGCCAGAAACGACGCGCCGATGAGCACTGCGTTTACGATCTCCATCGACTACAAGCAGGGTCTCACGACGGGTATATCGGCAGAAGAACGGGCGGCCACGGTGCAAGCGTTGACCAACAGCAACGTCGCCGGCGGTGATTTCGTACGTCCCGGGCACATATTTCCGCTCGTCGCTCGAAGAGGCGGCGTGCTGGTTCGATCCGGTCACACCGAGGCCGGTACCGATCTCGCTTTGCTGGCCGGAATGGAGCCCGTGGGGTTGCTGGCCGAACTCGTCAACGACGACGGTACCGTGCAGCGGTTGCCGGAGTTGTTCGAGTTCGCCGAGAAACATGATCTCAAGATCATCACGATTGCCGATCTGATCGCCTACCGACAAATGCGCGAGCAATTAGTCGAGCGCACGCGAGAGTTCACCGTCAAAACCCACATCGGCGATGCCCGAGCCTTTGCCTACAAGACTAAGTTCGAGGATGCGGAGCACTTGGCGCTGGTGTTCGGCGATATCGGCGGCGATCAGTCGGTGCCCGTGCGCATTCATCGCGAGAAGCTCATAGAGGACGTATTCGGAACGCAGACCGATCATCCGCACAATCTCCTGGATGCTTCGCTGGAGCGCATCGACAAGTTGGGTCATGGCGTCGTGGTTTATCTGCGCTCCGGTTTCGTCGGTGTGCCGCTAGAGAAACTAGAGGAACAATCCAAAGAGGAGGAGCGCAAGGCCCAGTGGTTGGAGATCGGTGTGGGGGCGCAGATTTTGCGGGACCTGGGGCTTACCCGGATTCGCTTGATTGCTGGGCGCGAAGTCGGTTTTGTCGGCGTGGAAGGTTTTGGTCTTACGCTCGAAGACGTTGAGATGTTGAACTAGCCTGTAGCCTTAATTTGCCCGGTAGTGGAATCCGGCGGCCGACTCACAGGGGCCGACATACACGATCCGCAGGTCTTCGGTGCGGACTCGGCAGCTTTGGCAGCGCAGCTTGGATCTTAGTTCGGTCACCAAAAATTCCTGGCCTAATCGATCGATAAGCGCTGCGAGCGGAAGGCGTTCCATGCGTTGGCACGACACGCACACGGCGTATAGTTGGAAACTCCGACTCAAATCCGCGAGCGTCTGCATGGGACCATCAAGTTTACTGTATATACATACAGTAGTCAGTCAATGAATAGCGATCTGCCAATTGGCGTAACGATGGGAGATCCTGCGGGAATCGGCCCCGAAGTATTAGCCAAGGCCTTACAACATCGCGCAGATGCCGGTCCGCTGGTATTGATCGGCAGCCGTTGGGCGCTCGAGCGAGGCGCTATTACGGCGGGCTGCCGGCTACCCGAGCTTCTGAGTGTCGATCGACCTGCCGAGTTCGGGGGTCAAGTCGGCGTTCTCGATATCGGCTTGTGTGAGCCGGCCGATTTCCAATTTGGGGAGGTGCAAGCGCCTTGCGGCGAGCACGCGGTGCAAGCCGTGGAGCGCGCAGCCGAACTGTGCCTCGCGGGCGAACTCGCCGGCATGGTGACCTGCCCGATCAACAAAGCGGCGATTCACGCTGCAGGCTATGTGGACGACATCGGTCATCAAGAGATCTTGGCGCGCCTCTGCGGCGCGTCGTCGACCGCGACCATGTTGATGACGCCAGGCTTGCGGGTCGTACATTTGTCGACGCACAAGTCGCTCATCGAAGCGGCCCGGTACGTGACGCGAGACAATGTGCTACAGAAATTGCAGCTTACACAGCAGGCGTTGAGCGGGTGGGGTCTTGCGCGGCCCCGCATTGCGGTCGCGGCACTCAATCCCCACGGTGGAGAGGCCGGACTGATCGGGCGCGAGGAGATAGACGAGATCGAACCGGCGGTGCGAGATG
>CBDTZM010000328.1:0-3571 GCA_965364915.1 uncultured Pseudomonadales bacterium
TGGGCCAAAGACATGGACCTGTATACCCTCGACGGTGATTCTGTGGGCCCGTTGCCGACTCGGGGCAAGCTATCGGCGGCAGATGCCGACCGACGCCGCGTTCTGCACGAGCGTTACAACGTGCGTTACCAATCGGGGGGTTAACCCGATACGCTGGACCGGCGGCGCGAGATTAGCAACGGAGCGACTCCATGACCGAACCGGGGAACCCGGAAGTGGTAGGGCCGGGCATGCGCAAGCTGCTCGTTGTGGTGCTCGTGCTGTTCGCTATCCTGGTGGTGGATTCGGTTTACCTCGGGGCCATGACGTTTCTGCAATGGCTCGAGGATGTGAATCTCGAAGACGCCGTGTATCAGTCGGCGTTCCTCGTTCACCTGGCGCTGGGATTCGCCGTCGTCATACCGTCGATCGTATACGCGGTTCTGCACCTGCGCCGCGCCATCGATCAGCCGAATCGTCTTGCGGTACGTCTCGGCCTGACCCTCTTCGCAACCGTGCTCTTGCTGCTGATATCCGGGATCGCGCTAACGCGTGGCGTACCGCTCGGCGAGCTACGCCATCCGCTCGCACGCGAAGTTGCCTATTGGCTGCACGTCGCCGCGCCATTTGTGGTCGGTTGGTTGTTCGTGTTGCATCGTCTAGCCGGCCAACCGGTTCGCTGGCGTGTTGGCGGCAGCGTTGCCGTTATTAGCTTGGTTGTGAGCCTTGCCGGTGCGTGGCTCGCGGAACCTCGCGATTCGGGGCCGACAGGCGAGCCGGAATTTCTGCCGTCCCTTGCACGCACCGCGACGGGTCGGGCGATCGCGGCCGAAGACCTCATGCGCGAAGACTACTGCGCTGGATGTCATGCCGACATTCACGCGCAGTGGCAGCACAGCGCCCATCGCTTTGCATCGTTCAACAATCCTGCGTATCTGTTTTCGGTGCGCAACACACGTCGGGTAGCGTTAGCGCGCGATGGTGACGTCAAGGCCGCACGCTTCTGCGCGGGCTGCCACGATCCGGTACCGCTGTTCAGCGGCGCCTTCGACGATCCGAACTTCGACGACCAACACCACCCGACCGCGAACGCGGGCATTACCTGTGTTGCCTGCCATGCCATCGAGCACTTGGGCAGCCCGCGCGGCAATTCCGACTACGTCATCGCCGCGCCTGAGCACTATCCCTTCGCGTTCTCGGAGAACCCGTTTTTGGCCTGGGTCAACGGTGTGCTGATCAAAGGCAAACCCGCCTTCCACAAACGCACCTTCATGAAACCCTTGCACCGGACCACCGAATTTTGCGGCACCTGCCACAAGGTGCATCTACCGGAAGCGTTGAACAAGTACCGTTGGTTGCGCGGACAGAATCACTACGACTCCTTTCTCTTGAGCGGCGTTTCGGGACACGGCGTGCAGAGTTTCTACTATCCAGGCAAAAGTGTGTCCGGTTGCAGTGAGTGTCACATGCCGCTCGTGGCCTCATCCGACTTCGCCGCACGCCCCAACGATGCGACCGGGACACTGACCGTTCACGGGCACAACTTTCCCGGGGCCAATACGGCGCTCGCGCACCTTCTCAACTTGCCCGCAGCGGTGAATGACGCGCATCGCGCCATGTTGCAAGGCGCGCTCAGGCTTGACCTGTTCGCCATTCGCGAGGGAACGGCTATCGATGGGCCGGTGATTGCACCGCTGCGTCCCGAGCTACCAAGCTTGGTACCCGGCACCACCTACGTACTCGACGTGGTGGTTCGGACGCTGAAGGTCGGCCACCTGTTCACGGAGGGAACAGCCGACTCCAACGAGGTGTGGTTGGATGTGTCCGTGGTGAGTGGCGACCAGGTTATAGGTCGTAGCGGCGCGCTTGCCGCCGATGGCGAGGTCGATCCGTGGTCGCACTTCGTCAACGCCTACGTGCTGGACCGTGCGGGAAACCGGATCGACCGCCGCAATGCCGAAGACATCTTCACGAAGTTGTACGACCACCAGATCCCGCCCGGCGCGGCGGACGTCGTGCACTACCAATTCAGTGTCCCGCCGTCAGTGACCGCACCGGTGCAGGTGTCGGTGAGCCTGCGTTACCGAAAGTTCGACACGACCTACCAACGGAGTTTTCAAGGGGATGAGTTCACGACCAACGATTTGCCCATCGTCACCATCGCCACCGACGAGATTGCTTTTCCCGTGCTGGGCAGTCGGGCAGCGGGTGATGCCCCGGACATACCAGTTTGGGAGCGCTGGAACGATTACGGTATCGGGCTCCTGCGCAAACCCGGCCGCGGCGAATTACGCCAGGCGGAAGCTGCGTTTCGAATGACTGGCGATCTCGGTCGGCCCGAAGGGGCGCTCAATCTTGCACGCGTGCTGATCCGCGAAGGACGCCTAGACGAGGCGCGAGATGCATTGCACAGCGCTGCAGCCGGCGGTGCTTATCCCTGGTCGGTTGCGTGGTTCAGCGGCCTCGTCGATCTGCAAAACGGCGAGATCGACGCTGCCATAGAGTCTTTCACCGCGCTCGTGGAAACCCGTTTCAGCGAAGCGCGTCGCCGCGGCTTCGACTTCTCCCGCGATTACCGTCTGCTCAACAAGCTAGCGCAAGCGTTGTTCGAGCGCGCGAAGCTCGCCGACTCGAGCGGCGACGAGGCAGATTGGCTGCGCGCGTCGGCCGAACAGTTTGACAACACGCTCGACCTCGATCCCGAGAACGTCACGGCCCACTACGGCCTCGCGCAGGTGCACGCCCGGCTGGGTGACGACAGGGTTGCAGATCATCACCGGCAACAGCACGAAATCTATCGCCGCGATGACAATGCACACGACGTTGCGGTTGCCGCTGCGCGCCGGCGCGATGCCGCCGCCAACCATGCGTCCGAGGCCGTCGTCATCTACGACCTCCAGCGCCAGGGTACCTATGGGTTGAGCGCAGTTCGGTGAGTGAGCTTGCGGGCGAAGCGCGCATGCGGCGAGTGTTACGGGGGTCGCTCGGCTTGTTCGGCATACTTGCCGCGGTGGGGATCACCGTGTTCATTTGGAAAACCCAAATGGGACCCGAGACGGTTCCGGTTACGGAGCATCAAGTGTCCGGGCCGCGCGCCTCGGCCGCCGAACCGACAACACCTCCGGAACTGCGTTTCACCGACATTGCAGGCTCTGTGGGTGTCGACTTCCTGCATGAGACGGGTGCCTACGGCGACCGTCTCCTGCCCGAAACCATGGGAGGCGGCGTGGCGTTTCTCGATTACGACGACGATGGCCACCAGGACCTTCTGCTAGTCAACTCCGGCCGTTGGCCATGGGCCCGGGAATCCTCTCCGATCCCCACATTGAACCTGTACCGCAATCGCGGCGACGGCGTTTTCGAAGACGTCTCTGCGACTGTCGGGCTCGACTTGTCGCTGTACGGTATGGGCGTCGCGGTGGGAGATTACGACGGTGACGGCTTCGTTGACATCTTCGTCACTGCCGTCGGAGAAAACCGGCTCTTGCGGAACCAAGCCGGGGTTCACTTCGTCGACACGACCGCCGAGTCGGGTGTGGCCGGTGCGACCGATGCCTGGAGCACGAGTGCAGCTTTCTTCGACTACGATCGC
>CBDTZM010000329.1:0-3566 GCA_965364915.1 uncultured Pseudomonadales bacterium
GTCGAGGTCAAACCGATCGGTACGCTGAGCCACAACGTCATCGTCGGCTAGTGTCCTATCCCAGGAATAACTAGCCTCTTGCGGTCTGGCGGCTCATCCAGCGGCCGACCCCAAATTCCCGGCTACCGCCTACCCGATTGCTTTGGACTCCGGCCGGCCGGCGGTACCGGCCACCATGTCGCGCGCTTCCTTCGTCGACTTTTTGGTCGGCGCCTGCCGCGCGGTGATGTTGAACGGTTCCGTGTCGATTTCCGTGAGTTCGATTTCGCCGTTCAGTACTGCCGCTTTCCAAGCTTCCTGCTCGCCGTGTCGTGCGTGAAACTCGGGCATGACTTCCTTGGCAAACAGCTCGAGGCTCGAGCAGATGTCTTCGTGGGTATTCTTACCGGCTTGGTTCAAAAGGATCACTTGGTCGACGTTGGCGTCTTCCAGTTCCTTCAAACGGGCTCGAATCGTATCCGGGGAACCGATCAGCTCGCTACCCGTGCGCCGCTGGCCCGCGTCGGTTTGCTTCCACTCCTGGTAGCGATCCCAAAGATGTAGCTCGCCAGGTTCGAACGGGCCTTCTCGGTTGTAGAGCATCAGAGCGAATTGGAAGAACGTCCAGCCGTCGGCCTTCTGCCAGGCCTCTTCGTCGGTTTCCGCACACATGAAGCCGCCAACCACTGCGATGTTGGGATTGGCTTGGTAGTCACACAGCTTCTCTTGGTGATGGATGAACGTGTTGTAGTAGGCGTGCACCCAAGCCTCGGCGGCTTCCAGGTTGACGAACTTGAAACACAGCGCACCCATGCCGCGATGCGCCGAATACTTGATCGTGTCCAGTTGCGAACAGGCGATCCACAACGGCGGATGGGGTTTTTGTAACGGCTTCGGTAGCACGGCGCGCTTTGGAAACTGGAAGTGTTCGCCGTGGTACTCCCAGCCGTGGTTCCAGAACATCGGCAGCGTACACTTCACCGCGTCTTCCCAGATCTCGCGTTTGTCGCGAAAACGCAGATTGAACGGGTGTAGCTCGGTTACCGAAGAACCTTCGCCGAGGCCCAATTCCACCCGTCCGTTAGATACCAGATCGAGCGTCGCTACCCGCTCGGCGACGCGCGCCGGATGGTTGGTCGTCAGTTGGATGATACCGTGCCCGAGGCGTATGTTCTTGGTGCGCTGGCTGGCCGCGGCAAGAAACACTTCCGGTGCCGAGGAATGGGAATATTCCTCGAGAAAGTGGTGCTCTACCTCCCACGCGTAGTCGAATCCCAGCCCATCAGCCAATTCGATCTGGTCCAACGCGTTTTGAATGAGCGTATGTTCGCTCGATTCTTCCCAGTCTCGCGGCAGTTGATGCTCATAGAAAATGCCAAACTTCATCGTGTCCCCTCGTAACAATCCCAGAATCTCTGCAAGCCATGGTCGCATAGACGGGTCATCGGATTCCACAGCCACCTCCCGGATACCCAATGAGCGTTTCGAGCGCCTACCCATTGATTGCATACTTACGGTAGAGTCGGCCTTGGCTTACCGGTATGACCTTGGGGGAGGGCATGAACTACCCGATCATCTCTGCAGATTCGCACATCACCGAGCATCCGGACACGTATGTGGAATACATCGACAGCGCCTGGAAAGACAAGGCGCCGAAGATGGTGGACGATCGCGAAAAAGGTGCTCTATTCGTGATTGACGGCATGGATCAACCGATTGCGATGGGGTTGATTGCCGCGGCCGGGAAAGCGCCGGAAGAACTCAAGGCGTATGGGGTCCACTTCGAAGATCTGCACAGAAGCGGGTGGGACGCGACAGCGCGCGTGGCCGACCAGGAGCTCGACGGTGTCTCGGCAGAAGTGATCTACCCGTCAGTCGGTATGATGCTGTGCAACCATCCAGACTTCGACTACAAGAAGGCCTGTATGGACGCCTACAACCGGTGGATCACCGAGTACTGCGACGTCGATAAGAATCGCTTGTTGGGCTGCGGGCAAAGTGCGATGCGAACGCCCGAAGAAGGGGTCGAAGACCTGCGAGCGATCGCCTCGCTCGGCTTGCGCGGTGTGATGATGCCGGGTAATCCTCAAGAGGAGGACTACGATTCAGAGATCTACAATCCGGTCTGGGAAGCAGCGATAGAACTTAAAATACCGTTGTCGTTCCACATCCTAACATCTCGCGGCGCGGGCAAGACGCGCGGTCCGAAACTCAATAGTTTTCTTTCCATCATTCGCGGCAACCAGGACATCATGGGCATGTTGATCTTCGGCGGTGTGTTCGAACGCTACCCGGAACTGAAGGTCGTGTGCGTCGAAGCCGATGCCGGTTGGGTACCTCATTTTCTATATCGTATGGATCATGCTTACACACGTCATCGCAACTGGTTAGGCAAGGGTGTGAACTTATCCAAGTTACCGTCTGAGTACTTTAGCGAAAACATCTACACGACGTTTCAAGACGATTGGGTCGCTTTCAAAGCGGTCGACGACATGAATTGGCGCCGCTTGCTCTGGGCGAATGACTTTCCGCATAGCGATTCCACTTGGCCTTGGTCCCAGGATGTGATCGCCGAGCAGACGACGCATCTGACCGACGAGCAAAAGCGCGGCATCCTCTGTGACAACGTTGCCGACCTTTACAACATTGATCTTACCAAACTGAAAGCAGCCACATAGAATCCAGCCATGTGTGTTTCCCACGACGTCAGTAACGACACCGATAACCAGGATCCTCGCAGCGGCTACAAGCTGGTCGATGGGTGGCCCAATTACCCGCCCGACATGCAGTTCGAGATGGGTTCGGGGGTTGCTGTTGACGACAAAGGCACGATCTATCTCTTTACCCGCGACATCGAACATTGGGCCGCGCACCCACTGGCGATGAAAGACAAAATGGGCAAGAGCAGTATCTCCATGTTCAGTCGCGCCGGCGAGTACTTGGGCAAGTGGGGGCCATCCGATGAGCGGGGCTTTGCGCTAGGCGCGCACACGCTCTACATCGAAAAAGACGGCATGTTCTGGACCACCGACCGCGACGGCCATACCGTGAAGAAGTACCAACCGGATGGCGAGCTGGTGTTGACGCTCGGCACGTTTGCGGAGTGGGGCGACGATGAAACTCACTTCAACGGCCCAACGGCAGTCTTGGTGCAGGACAACGGCAACATCGTTGTGGCGGATGGCTATTGGAATTCGCGGCTTGTGTGGTATTCGCCAGAGGGTGAGTACATCAAAACCGTTGGCGGGTGGGGGCGCCGTCCCGGGGAATTCAATACACCGCACGCACTGGCACAAGATTCTCAGGGACGCTTGCTCGTCGCTGACCTTTGCGGCGGCAACTTCCACGATTACATGACGGTGCCGGGCCAAATCGGCGAACACCGCACGCGCGTTGCTCCGGGAGCCGAGCATCGTATCCAGCGCTTCGATCAAGACGGTAGCTACATCGACGAGTGGACCCACGTTATGCCCCTGAGCATCGCAACCTACGGTAACCGGGTCTACGCCAGCGACAAGATGAGCAATTTGGCGATCCTCGATGAGGACAGCGGCGAAGTCGTGCAGCGCGTGGACAACATTGCGATC
>CBDTZM010000330.1:0-3565 GCA_965364915.1 uncultured Pseudomonadales bacterium
AAGGCGCTGTTGCTGATCAGCGTCGCGTCCATGATCGGTATCGAGACGACGTCGTTCATTGCCCTTCTAGGAGCAGCGGGTCTGGCCATCGGGTTGGCTCTGCAAGGCAGTTTGGCGAATTTCGCCGGTGGCGTACTGGTGCTTATGTTCCGACCCTTTCGAGTCGGAGACTACATCGACGCCCAGGGTGTGGAGGGGACGGTCAAGGAAATCCAAATCTTCAGTACGATCATCAACACCGGAGACAACAGGACCGTCATCATACCCAACGGAGCACTCTCGAACGGCATCATCACCAACTTCTCCATGGAAGCCACCCGGCGGGTGGACTTCGTGTTCGGCATCGGCTACGACGATGACATCGCCAAAGCCAAGGCAGTGCTGGAGCGACTGGTCGGCCAAGACTCACGTATTCACGCAGACCCCGCGCACCTGATCGTCGTATCCGAACTGGCCGATAGCTCTGTCAATTTCAGGATGCGGGTCTGGGTAGATGCCGGGGACTATTCGGGCGTGTTCTACGATATGACCGAGAACGTGAAACTGGCATTCGATGCCGAGAATATCTCTATTCCGTTCCCACAGACGGACGTGCACTTGCACAATCAAGGGTAGGAGCAAGGGTAGGATAAAGAAAAGCCGCCGACCTGGAGAGGAAGCCGGCGGCCCGAGTCGACCTTACGAAGGTCTAAGGGGATAGAGATTGCATTATAGGAAGCAACTTCATTCTGGCTGCTTCGCCGGTCAACTATCTCGAAAAGCTGTTTCCATACGATTTCTGGAGCCGCGAAATTTGTGTCATTTTGTTTCAAGCCAAGGCCGGTGAAGTAACAGGTTTCCGGACGTTGACCCGCTACACAGCGACGCAGACGTCGGCGCCGCCATCGGGACCCTCGCCAATATCGACCCGCCAGCCGTGGGCTTGGCACAGCTGATGCACGATGGCGAGGCCTAAGCCGCTACCACCTGTCGCCATACTGCGCGAGCGATCGATTCGAAAAAACGGCTGGAATACTTCGTCGCGGTATTCGGCAGGGATGCCGGGCCCCGAATCCACGACGTGAATCTCCCGGCCGTGAAGCTGGACCCGTACGTCGGCCCCATGTTGTTGCGCGTTGGTGACGAGGTTGGTCAACACACGACGCAGCGCGCCAGGTGCAATCATCACCGCATGCTTGGGACATTGGTGGGTCTCGAGTGGAACCTGTAGTTCATAGCTCGACAGCACGTCCGCGACGAACGGATGCAGTTCGATCGCCTGAGCCGCTTCATGGGTGCCGCGAGCGAACTTCAGAGCATCGGTGATGAGTTCGTCCATCGACTCTACATTACGCTCGAATCGTTCGATCAAGCCTGGGTCGACCGTGTCCGGTAATAGCTCCAGCGCTAGCCGCATGCGCGTCAACGGGGTGCGTAAGTCGTGGGAAATCCCTGCAAGCAACGTGGTTCGATTCGATAACAACGTCGCAATCTCACTCGCCATGGTGTTGAAGTTCCGGGCCAACACCACCAACTCCTTCGGCCCACGCTCTGGCAGCGGATCGAAATTCTCGGCACCCCGAAATGTCTCGGCCAGTTTGGCGGTCTCGACGAGCGGTCGCGTTACCCGCAGCACGATGAACAGCGACGTGACGAACACCACCCCGGCACCAAGTCCGGCAATGATGAGCGCACCGTAAAGCGGCTGAACGCTGCGACGTGTCGCCGAGAAGCCAATCTGCAGTTCGTAACCCGGCAACGATACCCAAACCAGCTCATCACCCTCCAACATCGCCACATCGGAGCCGAGGCGCTCGGTCAGTTTCTCCGCCAGAATCGATAGAAAGGGCGACGCTTCATATTGAGCGGGAGGGTATTCGCGGGGCTCCGAGTTGACGATCAGATCGTGATTTTCGGCGAGTTCCAGCTCAAAGGCTAGGCGTACCTCCGGCGGCAGTTCGACCCATGTCTGCGCGGTGAGCACCAACAAGGCCGCTTCGTCGTCGGCGGATTGTTCCACGATGGGATTGACGACGAATTCCTGCAGCGCTGCGATCGAAATGGCGACGATAACGAGCGAGCTGACCGCCAGGGTAAGGTTGGTGCGCGCGAGCAGCGACGCCGGTCCTAGGCGGGCAAATCCAGCCACTAGCCTTGCCCGTCAGGACAAAACATATACCCCTTGCCCCAGATCGTTTTGATATAGACCGGCTCCGTTGGATCCGGTTCGATTTTGCCGCGCAGTCGCGTGACGCGGACATCGATGCTGCGATCAAATGGCGAGCGTTCCGCTCCGGTGAGCAAATCCAGAATCCGGTCCCGGTCGAGCACCTTGTTGGGGTGGCTCGCCAGAATGGACAGTAGATCAAATTCGCCGGACGTTAACGTCACAGGGTTGCCATCGCGAGCCAACCGATGTGACGCGAGGTCCAACTCGAACTCGCCGAACAGGATGCGGTCGTTCGCCCCCTCCTCACCGCCTTGTTTAACTCGTCTGAGTACCGCACGCACGCGTGCCAACAACTCTCTGGGGTTGAACGGCTTGCCGAGGTAGTCGTCGGCGCCAACCTCCAGGCCAACGATACGGTCGACGTCCTCGCCTTGTGCGGACACGATGATGATGGGGATGTCTCCATCGTTTTTCAGGCGCCTGGCAATCGACAACCCGTGCTCGCCGGGCAGCATGAGGTCGAGCACGATCAGGTCCGGTCGCGACTCTACGAGGTAGGCATCCATCGCTTCTGCACCTTCCACGCAGTCCACGTCAAAACCCTGCTTCGACAGATAGGCCTGCGTCAACTCCCGTATCTCCGGGTCATCGTCTATGACGAGTATTTTTGCGCCTTCGGCTTCCATGCTCAGAAACCTCAGCTAGTTGGAATCTGTGACCTTGACGACGGGCGGCGCCTGCTTCTCTACGGCCTGCGTGGAGGCAGGTAGGGCCGAACGCTGTTCGAAGCCTAAGCCGTATTTCTGACGATCTTTAGGCACCTTGCGGATCTCGATGCGGACGCGCCTGACAACCGTTCCGTAGCGGCGGGGAAGGCGCACACGCAACACGCCATCGGTACTGCCTTGGCGCGCCATACGCATCTTGATCTCCGAGATCAACGCTTGCTTGTTGTCGGGATCGAGTTCATCGATACGCGCTGCGAGGTTTGTGAGGGCCTGATCGGAGATCTTCGCATAGGGATTGACGGGCTGAACTGCAACGTCTTCACCGGGCGGCGCCGTGGCGTTGACCGCGAACGCAGGTACGGCAAGCAAAGCCAACGACGCGACCCCGACCGAAAGGACGAACGGTCGAACGTTACGCCAACTAATACGCTGTTCCTTCATGCATGCCGACCGATGTCGACCCCCAGAGCCAATGCCGCCGCACATTGTCCACGGCGGCTGTTTCATCACCATTTCTCCCGGGTTTCAAAGTGTATCGAAGCCCGGGGTTGGTGCTTAAACTGTCGCTGTCTAACTCGCTAGCTGTCGCTATCCAAACCCGCTAGGCCGCTTCAAACAGCCCCGCGGCGCCTTGACCACCTCCGATACACATGGTCACAACGCCGTATTTCTTGTTGCGTCGCTGGAG
>CBDTZM010000331.1:0-3562 GCA_965364915.1 uncultured Pseudomonadales bacterium
CAGCGATTGAACGACTTGAAAATGAGCGCTAATGAGGGCAACCCGGCGATTTCCCGCTTCGAATGTTCCGTTTTCGACAACGAATACGTGACCGGCGACATAGACGCGGCCTACTTGGAGCGTCTATCGTTGAATAGAAGTGACAAGATGAAGCAACGCCGTGAAGCCGAGCTCAACACTGACCAGACAGTCATCGAGCTACACAACCACGCCTGACGTCAGGGAACAGATCCAGGCGCTCATTCAAGCGCTGAATACGGTTCTGCTCGGAAAAGAAGGTCAAATCAAATTGGCACTGGCGTGTCTGTTTGGCCGTGGCCACCTATTGATTGAAGATCTACCCGGCATGGGCAAGACGTTGTTGTCGCATGCGCTAGCGGTTGCACTGGGCTTGAGCTACAACCGCATTCAGTTCACCAGCGACCTACTGCCCGCAGACATCATCGGCACCTCCATCTTCGACCGTGAAAGTAACGCGTTCCGCTTCATCGAAGGGCCGCTATTTGCCGAAGTGGTGCTGGCCGATGAAATCAACCGCGCCACGCCGAAGAGCCAAAGCGCGTTGTTGGAAGCGATGGAAGAGCGCCAGGTCACCGCCGAGGGAGTGACGCGACCGCTTCCGGATTCGTTCTTCGTCATTGCGACGCAAAACCCCACCACGCAAACGGGCACGTTCCCTCTTCCCGAGTCCCAATTGGACCGCTTCTTGATGCGCATCGAGCTTGGCTATCCGGAACCGGACGCCGAACGAGAACTGCTCAGGGGTGGTGATCGCCGGGTAGTGCTCGAAAGCCTCGAACCGGTCTGGAACGTAGAACGCCTTACACACGTTCAACAGGCCGTCACCGAAGTTCGAATTTCCGACCCGCTCATCGAGTACGTGCAGCGGCTTGTGGGGTTCAGCCGGCAGGCCTCGGAGTTCGCTTTCGGTTTGTCTCCCCGGGGTGCGCTGGCATTGCTGCATAGTGCGAAAGCCTGGGCGCTGATTCACGACAGGCGTCACGTGGTGCCCGAAGATGTGCAGGCCGTATTGCCGAGCGTCGTGGAACACCGTTTGCGCGAAGCCGCGGATTTTTCGGGCCACGGCGGTGGCGCACTCGCGCAGAAACTGCTGACCAGCGTCGATGTGGTCGGCTAGCGATCGAACCGCGGCTTTCAGCAAGCCATGAGCGAGACCACCAACCAAAGTTTCATAAGCCGACGTTTCGGCATTTGGTTGGACCGGCGCGTGCCGCCAACTCGGCGCATAACGCTGAGTCAAAAGAACGTCTTCATTTTCCCTACCCAAACCGGCTTCGTTTTCAGCGGTTTGTTGCTGCTGCTCATCCTAGGTGCGATCAACTACCAGAACAGTTTGGTTTACGGCGTGGCGTTTTTGCTCGGCAGCATGTTCTTGGTTGCGATTCTGTACACGTTTCGCAACCTATCGGGACTGACATTGGAGCTTGTCGGTACTCGCGCAGGCTTTGTCGGCGAGGACATCGAATTCGAAGTGCGTGTCGTGCGCCCGCAGGGACGGGGCCGCGAGGGTGTGCAGCTGGGTTGGCCGCATGGCATCAAACAGTGGGCAGAGGTTTACGAACAGGAAGCGGATACGGCCAAGCTGTATGTGCGCGGTTTGGTGCGAGGATGGTTGGACCCAGGCCGTTTGCTCATTGAAACGTACTATCCCTTGGGCCTGCTGCGCGCCTGGACGTGGGTAGACCTCAACGCCCGCGCTATCGTCTATCCCCGTCCGATCTTTCAGGACGTGCCGCTCGCCGAGCATGGCCGGCGTGACGAAGGCCAATTGATCGACCCGCTCGGCAGTGACGACTTCGTCGACATCAAGGCCTATGTGCCGGGTGACCCGGTGAAACACATCCTTTGGCGGTCGTTTGCCCGTTCCGAAGAACTCATGGTCAAACGCTATGCGAGCTACGTGGAACCGCGGTTGTGGTTCGACTTCGAGCACGTACAGGGTCAGTTGGAGGAACGGCTGAGCCGCTTGACGGGACTGGCGCTGCAGGCGACCAGAAACGAACGCGAGTTTGGCTTGCGCTTACCCAACACCAAGATCACGCCGGGTATTGGTGAAGCGCATCTCGAACAGGTACTTCGGGAGCTTGCGCTCTATGGCCGCTAGCCGCCAAGCGGATAAAGCGGCCGCGCTAGGCGTCGCTTATCAGATACCGCGCAATAGCCTCGCGTTGTTGATGATTGCGCAGGCTGTGGTGGTGTTGCCACACGCGGCGCAGCTCTCGCCGTGGGTGATTGCCGTGGGCTTGTTTTGCGGCTACTGGCGCATGCGCGTTTACCAGGGCAGGTGGGATTACCCGCAGCGTTGGGTGAAAGCCGTTCTGGTATTGGGCTCCGTTGCCGGTGTGATCGGTAGCGGTATTTCAGCAATTAGTCTGGAAGCCGCAACGTCACTTCTCATACTTGGCCTCGCGTTGAAACTGATCGAGATGAAGAGCCGACGCGACGCCTACCTCGTCATCTTCCTGAGCTACTTCGTCATCGCGACGGAGTTTCTGTTCGATCAAGCCATGTCTGTGGCGGTCTACGAGGTTGGCGCCACGATCGTGGTCACCGCCGCCATGGTGGGTATGAATCAACTGCACACCCGTGTGCGACCGCTGGTATCGCTGCGCCTAGCGGCAAGCTTGGTGCTGCAGGCGCTACCTCTGACGATCGTGCTGTTTTTGTTTTTTCCGCGTATTGCGCCGCTGTGGACCATCCCGCTACCCGGCGGGGCGGTCACCGGTATCAGCGATCGTATGACACCGGGAGACGTCGCGAATCTGGCACGATCGGACGAGCTTGCGTTTCGCGTGGTGTTCGACGAAGGCATACCGCAATCCCGCGATCTGTACTTTCGCGGGCTGGTGTATTCGGAGTTCGAAGACGGTACGTGGTCCATGAGCAGGACGTATCCGCAACGCCGTAACCTGCTGGCAGCGTCTGCCGAACTGGACGGCGTCGGGTACGAGATTCTCTTGCAACCGACGATGAGCGATTGGCTGTTCGCACTGGATACCGCGGTCCCGGCGAGCTCCACCGTTGCGATCACCTCGAACTATCGATTGGTCGCGCCGGATCCGGTGATGAGCGTCTATCGGTACGAAGTCACGAGCTACCCCGCGTTGCCCATGGACCCCGAACTATCGAATCGCGGTCGAGCCTGGGAGTTGCGGCTTCCGGACGAAGGCAACCCCAGGGTGCGCGCTTTTGCGAGGCAGCTGTTCGATGCATCCGGGTCGGTCGGGGCGTTTGCGGACGCGGTTCTGCAGCACATCCGCAATGAGCCGTACAGCTATACGCTGCAACCCGAGCGTGTCACGGGCAGAGACAGCATCGATGATTTTTGGTTCGAGACACGCGAGGGGTTCTGTACCCATTTCGCAGGCGCTTTCGTCTTCCTAATGCGCGCCGCAGGCGTTCCGGCAAGAATGGTCGGCGGTTATCAGGGCGGGGAAGTCAACACCATTACCGGTCATCTGATGGTACGCCAGTACGATGCCCATGCGTGGACGGAGATCTGGATCGACGGCAGCGGCTGGCAGCGAGTCGACCCGACTAG
>CBDTZM010000332.1:0-3540 GCA_965364915.1 uncultured Pseudomonadales bacterium
TCCAGCCAGCTTTCGTCAGCGAGACCCAATATCGAGTCCTTGAGCGGCACGATGTCCACTGTCCCTAGCTCTCTGAGCGGTTCGGCGATGTCCATGAAAACACGTCTAGCTGATTCGCAATCGACTCTATCGAAATTGGTAGCGTGGTGACAAATCTCAGTGCGACAGTTTGTCGAACCAATATCCCCAGAACCGCGAAGGTTTTTGGTTGCGCGCCTCTGCGGCATCCGCTCGATAGCCCATCCAACGAACGCCGTGCGAGCCAATCCAGCGCAATGGCTCGACCTCCCAGCGTCGCGGCTCATCGTCCACCCAAGGTAGCTCGGTGAGTTCCGTATTACGACCCAATACCAG
The DNA here is from genome assembly GCA_965364915.1 of uncultured Pseudomonadales bacterium. GTDB lineage: Bacteria > Pseudomonadota > Gammaproteobacteria > Pseudomonadales > Azotimanducaceae > Azophilus. Next base: position 355 of record CBDTZM010000332.1, read on the forward strand.
ATCGGAAAGGATACGGCCGGCCAGGTTGGTCGCCGCCACACCTTCACCGACATAACCACCCGCCCAACCCATACCCGTTGCGGCGTCGAACGTCACGCACCGGCCCCAATGCCGCGGTACGCCCATCAACCCACCCCAGCCGTGCGTGATCTCGTAGTCTTTCAGCACCGGGAAGAGATCGCGAACCACCTTCTCGACGTATTTAACGTTGCTGTCGCTTCGGGGAATCGTCGGGCGACGCCTCGAGCCAAAGTAGTAACCGGCCCTGCCTCCGAGTACCAAGCGATCGTCGTGCGTACGCTGTCCGTAGATAACCAGCCGTCGCGGATCACCGAAAACCTCCCGCTCGCGCAAACCGATGTTGGACCATACGTCTTGAGGTAACGGTTCGGTCGCGGTGACCATCGAATAGAGCGGCATCAAGGTGCGTTTGTGATCTTTGAGCGACGCTGTATAGCCTTCCGTGGCTCTGAGAATGATGCGAGCCTTGACCTCCCCTCTTGCCGTCGTCACCGATCCAGGGGATAGCTCGGTGGCTGCCGTGCGCTCCAGGATGCGCACACCTTTGCGACGTACCACCTCGCCCAAGCCCCTCGCCAACCGCGCGGGGTGAACCGCAGCGCAGTGAGTCGAATACGCAGCGCCGTGATCCTTGGCAAGGCTGATCCGATTTCGTGCTTCGTCCGGTTCCAACCAGCGATAGTCGTCTTCGGTAAATCCGAGGGCGTGTCTCGCGGCAACCCACTCTTGCAGTTGGCGTGCGTGAAAGGGCAGCTGAGCGACTCGCAGCCAGCCACCTTTGGCGTAGTGACAGTCGATGTCTTCGGCCTGACAGATACGGCCTACTTCATCGACGGTGTTGAACATCTCGCGATGTAACCGCATGCCGGCGTCCCGTCGCGAAGGATCTGCTTGATACGCGTCGAGTCCGTAGGCTTCGCCCATGCACCATCCGCCGTTGCGGCCGCTCGCACCGTAGCCAACGGTTTCCGCCTCGAACACCGAGATATCGAGCTGCGGGTTTTTCTGGTTGAGATAATAGGCCGTCCACAGTCCGGTAAATCCCGCGCCGATGATCGCCACTTCGGTTTCCGCCGGCAATTCCGGGATGTCAGGCTCGGCAACCTCGCCTAGAGAATCGAACCAAAAACTGACATCGCTGTAAGCATTCGTCATGCGAATCGCTCCCTTTCTTGATCTCCTTCTAGCCGGGCTTGTCTGGATACGCGCCGAGTAAGGGGCCGTGCGGCTCGTAGCCCATCAACTGGCGAATGCGTTCCGGATAGCTATCGGCGATCTCTCGCGGGATCGCGAGGTAGTGATTTTCCTCCTGACGCAGCCAACCGAGCGAGTAGGTATTGATGAGACCCATCCGCGGTGTATCTGTCCGGTTGGCGCCGCCGCCATGCAACACCGAACCGAGATACAGTAGCAACGCTCCCTTCGACATCGGCGCCTGCACCGTATGCTCGGTCTTCATCGAAACCGTGCGTGGTGGCCCTTGGTGCGAGCCCGGTAAAACGTGGGTAGCGCCATTTTCAATCGTGAAGTCGGTCAACGACCACATCGCGCTGACTTGCAGTTCCATGCCTTGAATATGGATCGGATAAATACCGTCATCGCGGTGCAGAACCTGCGCCGATTCCCCGGGCCAAATCTCGACGCCGGTACAACTGCCGATGCGGTAGTTAATGCAATGCGGCAACAACACCTCGTCGACGATACTCAGCATGAACGGTTCACCGACGAGATCGGCGGAGGCTCTCGATCGAGCCAAGATCTCGCTCAGCCGCAACGTCTTGTAGCCTTCGAAATCGGCGTAGTAATCGGCTCCGCATTCGTCGAAGTGCGGGCGCAGCTCGGCAGCAACCTCATCTACCACCGCATGCGAAACGCAGTCTTCGACAATGGCCGCACCGCTGGCGGTCAACGCTTTAACAATGGCGCCAACGTCGTCGTCCCGGGTAAACCGGTCGATCCGCATCGTCGGTCCGTCTTTCGAATCGAGCAGTGCACTGAGTTTCATCGTCGCATTCTGGCTACCTTTGATATGCAACCGGCCCTGGTAATAGGCCTGCACCGCGTCCGTGCGACCGGCACAGATCTCGGCAAGCACTTCTACACTGGTCGTGACGACGGTATCCGCATCAACGTTGTCCGTCGTGACAACAGGACCGTCGATCACGATGACATTTTCATCGCCCAATTCGAACTTGAGCGAAGCGTCCAGGGACTTGCCCTTGAGCGCGGTTTTGAGTGTCTCGAACACGTCGGCGGCACGATTGGCCACGTTAATCTCCGGGCATAAAGGCAACGCTACATAGCCAAAGGGTTGTGAAGATGGGCACAATAGGAAGCATACAATGTTTTGTGGAACGACGAGATGGACAAGCCGTTCGACGCTTGGCTGACCGAGCATCGTATCGAGCGGGTTGAGGCGATGTCGCCGGACCCGGCAGGGCTACCTAGAGGCAAGATCCTACCAACGGCCGCGTTCCTCAGTGCCATTCAGACGAAAGCACTGCGATTTCCGTCCTCGCTGTTCTTGATTACCGTGGACGGGCGTTTTGTCGAGTACCAAGACCTCGCGGAGATCGAGGAAGATCTGCTGCTGGTTCCCGATCCAAGCTCGCTGACGGTTGCGCCCGAACTCGAGACGCCCACCGCTTGCGTGATTTGTGATGCCGTCTATCAAGATGGTAGACCCGTCCACTACACGCCAAGGCAGGTCTTGCGCGACGTGTTGCAAAAATACCACGAGCGGGGCTGGTATCCGGTGCTCGCCCCCGAGCTCGAGTTCTATCTCGTACGCCTGCAACCCTCGCCGCTCGACGAGGCGGATCGAGGACCGTACGGGATCGAATCCGTACAGGACTTCGGAGCGTTCTTCGACGACCTGTTGCGCCACTGCGAAGCCAGTTCGATCGGCGTGCAAACGCTCATTCGCGAGGCGGGCAAAAACCAGTTCGAGTTCAGTGTCGACCATACCGACCCGCTCACCAGCGCAGACCAAGCCTTCCACTTCAAGAGTGCCGCGCGCCGCATTGCCCGTCGACATAGCCTAACCGCTAGCTTCATGGCTCGCCCGTACCCGACCGATTTCGGCAGCGCGATGCACATTCACCAGAGCATCGAGGACAGCGACGGCACCAACTTGTTTGCGGACTCGAATGGGGACGACACACC
>CBDTZM010000333.1:0-3538 GCA_965364915.1 uncultured Pseudomonadales bacterium
GACGTGCAGATGAAGAACACATCGGAAAGATCGTAATCGACTTCGAGGTAGTGATCGTTGAACGTATTGTTTTGTTCCGGATCCAATACTTCCAACAGCGCACTCGCAGGATCACCGCGAACGTCCATGCCCATCTTGTCGACTTCATCCAGAAGAAACAACGGATTGCTAACGCCGGACTTCGATACCTTCTGCAATATCTTGCCGGGCATCGAGCCGATGTAGGTTCGTCGGTGACCACGAATCTCGGCTTCGTCCCTGACACCACCGAGGGCCATGCGTACGAACTTGCGATTCGTCGCCCGCGCGATGCTCTCGCCAAGCGACGTCTTGCCCACACCCGGCGGACCCACCAGACAGAGCACCGGACCCTTCATGCGGCGGACGCGCGATTGCACCGCCAAGTACTCGACGATGCGATCTTTGACTTCTTCGAGCCCGTAGTGATCCTCATCTAGAATCTCCTGGGCACGAGCCAAGTCACGACGCACTCGGCTGCGCTTCTTCCAGGGGATGTTGACCATCCAGTCGAGATAACTGCGTACGACCGTCGCCTCGGCGGACATCGGCGACATCAGTCTTAGCTTGTTGAGCTCGCCGAGCGCCTTGTCACGCGCTTCCTTCGACATCCCGCCGGTTTCGATCTTTTCTTTCAGATCTTCGAACTCGTTTGGGGCTTCCTCCATATCCCCCAGCTCTTTCTGAATGGCCTTCATTTGCTCGTTCAGGTAGTACTCGCGCTGGCTCTTCTCCATCTGTTTCTTGACGCGCCCGCGAATGCGCTTCTCCATCTGATGGACGTCTATCTCGCCGTCCATCAGTGACAACAGGAGGTCCATGCGCTGTTTCAGGTCGTACGCCTCCAGTACCGCTTGCTTGTCGCTGATCGACAAGGACATCTGTGCGGCGATGGTATCGATTAAGCGTGCGGGGTCGTCGATGCTGGAAAGCGAAGACAGCACCTCCTGCGGTACCTTCTTGCTGACTTGGACGTACTGTTCGAATTGCCCCATTGCCGTTCTAACGAGGGCTTCGCCCTCGCGCTCTTCGATGCTCGGCTCGGCGACGAGCTCGACCTTGGCGACGATGTAGGCACCGCTTAAATCCATGGACGCTATCTTTGCCCGTTGTCCGCCTTCCACCAACACCTTGACGGTGCCGTCCGGCAGCTTCAAAAGTTGCAGCACGGTGGCTACCGTGCCGACATCGAAGAGATCGTTGGATTCAGGTTGTTCCACGTCTGCATCACGTTTGGCGACCAGTAAGATTTGTTTATCGGCCACCATGGCCGAATCAAGCGCCTGGATGGAGCTTTCCGTGCCAACGAAAAGCGGATGCACACCGTGGGGGTATACCACCATGTCACGTAATGGCAGCACCGGAATGTCTGTCGAGAGTTCCACTAAGAGGTTTGCCTCAAGCTTTGGTTGAACGTTAGCAAGCTAACGCTATAAAAGGTGTTTGGCCCGACGGCCTGAGCCGGCGTTTGCTCAATCGTCCGGCGCGACCTTGGCTTTGTCCATGTTTTCGTACATCAACATGGGCTCGCTGTCGCCGTTGATAACGCTCTCGTCGATGACCACTTTGGCCACCGATTCCGAGGAAGGCAGGTCATACATCGTGTCTAGCAGCACCGCCTCCAAGATCGACCGCAACCCGCGGGCGCCAGTTTTGCGTTCCATGGCCTTCTGCGCCACAGCACGCAGCGCGTCTTCGCGAAAATCGACTTCGACGCCTTCCATTTCGAACAGCTTCGAATATTGCTTGGTGAGGCTGTTCTTGGGTTCCGTCAGTATCTTGACCAAGGCATCCGTATCGAGTTCTTCAAGCGTTGCAACGACCGGTAGCCGCCCGACAAATTCGGGGATCAATCCGTATTTGATGAGATCCTCGGGTTCGACCTGACGCAGGGTCTCACCAATGTTCTTGCGCGCCTCTTCGCCGGTGACTTCGGCACTGAACCCGATGCCGGACTTATCGGAACGATCCAAAATCACCTTATCCAACCCCGCAAACGCGCCGCCGCAAATAAACAAGATGTTGGACGTGTCCACCTGCAGAAATTCTTGCTGGGGATGCTTGCGACCGCCCTGGGGTGGCACTGAGGCTATGGTACCTTCGATGAGTTTCAACAACGCTTGTTGGACGCCTTCGCCCGATACATCGCGGGTAATTGAGGGGTTGTCGGATTTGCGCGATATCTTGTCGATTTCATCGATATAAACGATACCAACTTGCGCCCGCTCCACATCGTAGTCGCACTTTTGCAGCAGCTTTTGAATGATGTTTTCGACGTCCTCGCCGACATAACCGGCTTCGGTGAGCGTCGTTGCGTCGGCAATGGTGAAGGGTACGTCCAGCAAGCGCGCCAACGTTTCGGCGAGCAAGGTCTTACCGCTGCCGGTTGGGCCAATCAGCAGTATGTTCGACTTGGACAGTTCGACCTCGTCCTTCTTGCCGCTGTAATTCAGTCGCTTGTAGTGGTTGTACACGGCGACCGCGAGCACCTTCTTGGCGTGCTCTTGGCCAATGACGTACTGATCGAGAATGTCGTTTATCTCTAGAGGAATGGGCAGCTTTTCGCTGTCGCCGGACTGTGCGCCTTCGGAGACCTCTTCTCGAATAATGTCGTTACAAAGCTCTACGCACTCGTCGCAAATAAAGACCGATGGGCCGGCAATGAGCTTACGAACTTCATGTTGGCTTTTGCCGCAAAAGGAGCAATACAAGAGCTTGCCTGAATCGTCTCCTTTACCGCCTTCGTCCGACATAAATACCTCGGTTGTTTCCGGTGACGCTACCTTGAGGTCTCTTCACCGATATTTCAAGCCCTTCCAAGTTCACGAAATGTAAGGCTCTTTTCCCCATAAACGGGCGTTTTTTCGGGCATATTCGTGGACGCCCCGCTATTGTCCAACAGCCCGATCCAGGTTTCCGCGGGGTTGTTGTACAAGGTCGACCAAGCCGTAGGCTTGCGCCTCATTCGGGCTCATCCAGTAGTCGCGATCGGAGTCTGCACGGATGCGTTCGACCGTTTGGCCCGTGTGTTCGGATAGAATCTGGTTCAGTTGCTCGCGCATCAACAGAATTTCTTTAGCCTGAATCTCGATGTCTGCCGCGACCCCACGAGCACCACCGATGGCCGGTTGATGGATCATCATTCGGGAATTCGGTAGCGCATAGCGTTTACCCGACTCTCCGGCGGCGAGCAAAAAAGCGCCCATACTTGCCGCCTGGCCGATACACATGGTGCTAACCGAGCACCTGACGAACTGCATGGTGTCGTAGATCGACATACCCGCCGTGACCGATCCTCCTGGAGAGTTGATGTAAAGGTGAATGTCTTTGTCCGGGTTTTCCGATTCCAAGAACAGCAGTTGGGCAACGACCAAGTTGGCGACCTGATCTTCGACCGGACCCACCATGAACACGATGCGGTCCTTCAACAGCCGAGAATAGATGTCGTAGGAGCGCTCGCCCCGAGCCGATTGCTCGACCACCATAGGCACCAATCCTAGATTGCTGATCTCGCGCGGGT
>CBDTZM010000334.1:0-3534 GCA_965364915.1 uncultured Pseudomonadales bacterium
AAGCGATGTGGAGCATACCCGACTCGCTAGCGCCACCGAGTGTCCTCGATCGAGTCGGCGCGCGCTTTCTCGTCGACGGCATGCTAGAAGAGCGAGGCGACACCTTCCTGCTGACCACGACCGTCTTCGACGCTTACGAGAACGACGAGATTTGGCGAAACGAGGTGAGTTGGACAGCCTCGAATATGCTTGCACTCAACCACCAACTTGCACGAGATGTCATCGAGGCGCTCGACGAACGTACGGATACGTTGGTTCGAGCAGGGGCTATCGCGCCCGTTGTCGATCGCGAGGCGTATATGCTTTTTCTCCAGGGACTGCGTCTGTTGCGACAGCTTGGAGGGATTGAAACCATCCAAGCAGCAAAGACGTTACTCGAACGTTCGGTAGACATCGATTCGGCATTTGCCGAAGCCCACGCCGCCCTGTGCCGCACCCACATTCAACTTTACCGGACAGTCGGAGATACGGCCGACTTCGAAAGCGCCGAAAAATATTGTCATCGCGCGCTTACCCTCGAGGACGAGGACGGCACGATCCACCTGGCACTTGGCGAGTTGTACGAAGAATCCGGACAGACGCGCAAGGCGACGAACGAATACGACCAAGCAATATTGTTGGATGCCGAACTTGCCGACGCGTATATCGGACTCGGCAACGTGCTGGCCGCTGCCGGTGAAACCAATCGTGCAGAACAGGCTTTCCACCAAGCCGTGTCTCGTCAACCGGGGTATTGGCAGGGATTCAACGAACTTGGATCGTTTTACTTGAGACAAGGGCGCCTCATCGAAGCCATCGAAGCCTACACCCGCGTCACCTACCTGATGCCCGACAATCCTTGGGCCTTCAACAATCGGGGTGGGGCGCGATTCTTCTCCGGAGATTTCCAAGGCGCCATACTCGATTGGGAGCGCGCTAACACTCTGGAACCCGGACCGGCCGCGCTGTCCAACATCGGAACCGCCTACTTCCATTTACGCCGTTTCGAAGACGCCGCCGAGAAATACCGACACGCACTGGACATCAATCCGAGTGACCACCGATTGTGGGGCAACCTCGGTGATACCTATCGACTGATAGCAGGCAAAAACAAAGAAGCGAACACCGCGTATCAACGCCAAATGGCGCTTGCCGACGACAATCTAAAGGTCAACAGATTCGATGCACCGACACTGTCCCGCTCTGCCGTTTCACTAGCATTCATGGGCGAGACGGACCAGGCAGGCGTCAAGATAGGCCGTGCAATCGAACTCGGACCACAGGACATCGACGTGTTGTACGACGCTGCCGTCACCTACGTCACGTTGGGAGATTTACCGCAGGCTGTCGACGCGTTGCAACGTGTCATCGATGCCGGTTACTCGGCCAACCTGGTGAAGTCGGATCCATTGTTCGACGGTCTGCGCAGTACCCCTGAGTATGCCGATTTCGCCAATCACCGATAGTTCCTGGTCGCAGGGAACGAACGGCGGCGTTGTTGTGGACGTGATAACCTTCGGGGCCAGCAACGGGGAGGGTTCACGATGAAACTAACAACTACGGTCGCTCTAGTGCTCGCGGTATCGGCAACTTCGATGGCCGCTTGGGGCGCGGAGGACTGTGAGGACTCTGTGTTCGTCCAGGTTTCCGAGCAAGAGATGACCGTGACACCAAAGGACGTCACCGTCTGTCGAAACGGCACCGTCGAATGGAATTCCGAAGGCCCGTCACGCTTCCAAGTCGTATTTCCAGGCAGGCGCGCCGGTCCGACCACCAGGGACGACCCGACAACCCACGTCATCCAAGCCACATCGGAAGCGGGCGAATATCCTTACAACGTCAGAATTCGCGGCGAGGACTTGGACCCGAGAATCATTATCCGGTAGCCGTCGGCGCGTCGTCGTTGCGCTCTCACGATCGTCAACGGCGGCGGCTCGTCCCAAAGGTCACCGACCGCTCGAGCACTTCATCCCCGCGTTTAAATACGACGACGCTGTCTTCGCCCGGCTTGGCATCCCGTAACACATACATCAAGTCATAGATGTCGCGCACCTCGCGGCCGCTAAGTGCGATGATGCGATCGCCACCCAGCAGCCCGGCGACCGCGGCCGCACCACCGCTAACGACGCCGGAGATCATCATGCCCGGCTGTCCATCCGGGGTGCCCGTATAGTCGGGGATGGTCCCTAACGAAGCGCCGTATCCACGAACGTCTCCCTGCGGAGCAGGCGCTGCCACTTGCTGGTAGGTCAAGGCTTCGACCGACGCAAGCGTCATGGTGACCTCACTCACGAGCTCCGCGATCTTAGCGCCTCCCGCGGCGTTGATATGGATCGAATCGTCGGATGGTCGATGATAGTCGTCGTGGGCTCCCGTGAAGAAATGCAGCACCGGAACTCCTGCCGCATAAAAGGGCGTCTGGTCTGAGGGCCCGTACCCGTCGCCGCCGAGCCGACAGCCAATAGCCAGGTCGGCGCAGATTGGGTTGACGATGGCATCCCACTCCGCCGCTGAATTGCTGCCCATGACCGCAACCCGGTTGTCGCGCAGCCGGCCCACCATGTCCATGTTGAGCATGGCGACCAACGTGCCCGGCGTCGCCCCGGGCGGCGGCTCGCGGGTGGCGCGATGAGAGCCGAGCAAGCCCCACTCTTCGGCGGTGAAAGCCATGATGACGACATCCCGGTCGAGCTCGTTGCGCCTCGCCATCAGCATGCGTGCTGCCTCCAGCAAGGCCGCCGTACCGGAGGCATTGTCGTCGGCACCGTTGTGAGGTTCATCCGAATCGGGCGCAAGGGATCCGTTGCCGCCACGACCGAGATGATCGTAGTGGGCGCCGAGTACCACAGCCCCCGTACGCCGGGTCCCGTGTGCCCTCACCCGGCCAATGATGTTGCCGACTGCTTTAGTTTCTTCGATGAGTTCGACCGACAGTGTAGCGTGCGAACCTTCGGCCAGCAGTTCTTGCGCCCTGGCGCGGCTGAGTACCGCAACCGGCAATCCCGCGTCTCCCTGGGTATCGACCTGCATTGCAGGTAACGGCGCTTCGTCCTGTTCACTTGCCTCGGCGAAGTCCGCAATCAGCAGGCCGACCGCGCCCCGCTCCCGCGCGGCGAAGGCCTTGTAGCGCATGTCTCCCAGCCGATTTCTCAATCTCCGGTCTGCAAATACGCCATCTTCCGGCGTAAATCGACGCACGAGAACGATGTGGCCGCTGACATCGAGGTCCTCGTAGTCGTCGATGCCGTGCTCTTCCGACACGATGCCCCAACCAGCAAACACCACGGGCCCGCTGGCCCGGCCTTGCGCCGAAAATCCTCGAACGGCGAATTCTTGCTCTGAGACAGCTCGCCCGTTCAACGTCAGCGCGGTACCGGGACCTGCGTGAACGCCGATCACGGCGTCGAAGGTCTGGCGGTAGCTGCCACCTCCCGCGGCAGGTTCGAGTCCGATGGCCCTAAACTGCGCTTCCAGCCAATCGGCGGCAGCCGCAAGACCCTGTGTTCCCAAACCTCTGCCGCCGTTTGGGGATTGAGCAACGTGTCCGAAATTCCA
>CBDTZM010000335.1:0-3530 GCA_965364915.1 uncultured Pseudomonadales bacterium
ACGCGTGTCGTCCAAATCGGCCGCTAGTTCGGCGAGCTTCGCATCAAATGGTGTGGTCATGGCAATCGCACTGCCCGACTGATCCACCGAAAAATAGGACCCTTGAGTCGCAGACGCGATGGCGCGCCACATCGATTCGGTTTGTGCATCGTTGCCGCAACGGATGGTATTCACAATGATGCCGCGCCGGGCTGCTTCGGCTAACACGACCGGGTACTTCACATCGTCTTGATAGTCCATGTGCGGCGGTGCATCACCGACCAGGAATACCACCTGGTAGCTGTCCGGGTCCTGGCTCCAAGAGATCTTGTGAATCGCGTCGTACAGCGCTTGGTTGACGCTTTCCGGCCCGTCACCGCCGCCCTCGGCTTGAAAGTCGATGAGCGTTGCATACATCGAGTCCAGATCGCCGGAAAGATCGACGACCTTGGTGACGTATGCATCACCGCGGTCGCGGTACGCCACCAAGCCCACCTTGATTTCGGGAGCGGGTTCAGCAGCCACCATCGTCGAGGCGATAGACCAGATCTTGTCTTTAGCCGCCTGAATCAACTCGCTCATGCTGCCCGTAGTATCGAGTACGAAGACCACTTCGATCTTCGGTGCTGACACTGGGATTATGGTCTGCACGGGTGGCTTCACCATCTGGATAGGCTTGCCGTGCACGCTCGGATAGTAGGCGACCGCGGCCGCCGTCAGGGCAAAAAGCCCGATCGCTATGATTTTCAGTTTCATGGTTGTAGTCCTCTTTACTACTAACGTTGGGTGGCGATGCGTTTGATCGCCGTTTCTGCCGCGCGCATGGCACGGCCAAATTCGTCTTCAATGGTTTGCTCGCGCCCTTGCTTGAGCGATTTGTTGAATTCGGAAGGAATTCCGACAAACAGCGCTTGGACCAGGAAGAAACACCAGACGGTCAGGAACATGCTGCCCGAATGGGTGCTGGCCCAAACCGCGGCAGAGAGCGCAAACGCGGTCAGCACCAGATCCAACACGCCGGCGAGTACGCTCGCGTGGTGGTATAGCGCTCGAACGATCGAGATCAACACCGCCTGGTTGACGAGCGTCATCGCAACATCTGTGGTGAAGAACCAAACGCCGCTGGTCACAAAACCCCAAACGACGAACACCGCGATACGACCGGTGCGGTCGTTGGCGCCGCGCAACAGATAGACGATGTAGGCACCGCCCAGGAGCATGGTCACGATTTTGAGCGCGGGCGCGCCACCGATGAGGAGCGACAATCCGGAAAACGCGATAGCGCCAAACAGCGCAAGCACCGCTGCGACAACCACGCCTCGAAAAAAGCTGGGCCGCCTCATGATTGGCCTCCCTTGCCGCGCAAGTGTTTTTCCTTCAGGAAGGCAACGTCGATGGCATCCTGACTAATGCTCGGATCGAACGTCGCCGACGGCCCGACTGCCGGTGCATCGACTAACAGGTCGGCCTTTTGTTGCATCTCTGCAAGCTGTTCACTCTGCTCCGCCAGCGTCGCTGCCAACAACTTGTGGTCATGCTGTACGGCATCGAGTTGCTGCGAAGCGTGTTTGTGTTGCTGCTCAGCGACAAGTTTGCGTCTGACAAGCGAGCGGGCAAGATCCTCCTCGCCGGCCTCGAAACAAAGATCGAGTTCGCTGTCGAACGCGGCAATGGCGTCATCGGCGCCATTCAGGCCCTGCTCGATCTGCTGTTGCTCGGCGGCGAGCCAGCTTAAGTGCTGTTCGCCCTGGGCAACTTCCTCGGCCATCTCGCGGATGGCCTGCTTCAGAACCACTTCCGGTTCTTCGATACGGTCCAGCACTGCGTGTACATCTGCCGTAAAAAGTCTCGATACGCGTGTGATCAAAGCCATGACTAATTCCTGAGTATTCAAGTCGATATGGATGATGGGACGCACGTCATGCGGCGTGTAGGCACGGTTTGGTAAAAAGGCGGGTGCAGCGCTTTACCAAAACTTTACATGCGCTCGAGCAGGCTCCGCTATACGCTTGACCGGGTTTGAGATCACAGAGAGGATTCGCTCCGCCGATAGGCTAAAAAACGGTATGAACGCAAAACCCCACATTTTGGTGGTCGAAGACGAAGTTGCGATACGCACCGGTCTCGTCGACGTGCTGGTATTCCACGGGTATGACGTAACGAGCGCGGACGACGGACCAACAGGCCTCGAGCACGCTCTGAAGGGCAATTTCGATTTGATACTGCTCGACATCATGCTGCCGGGTATGAACGGTTTCGATGTTTGCAACGCCGTGCGCGAGGCAAACAAAGAACAACCGATCATCATGCTGACCGCCAAGGTCAGCGACGAAGACATTGTTCGCGGGCTACGGCTCGGTGCCGACGACTACGTTGCCAAACCCTTCTCTGTCGAACAACTCGTGCTCAGAATTGCCGCTGTTCTGCGACGTACGCGCGACCCGGGGATCGAAGAGATCGTGCTGCGATCCGAAGGGCAAACCGACATAGTGATGGACACGTTGAATCTCGCCGGTACTCGCGGCGAAGAGCGCATCATTTTCACGCGGCGCGAAATGCAGATACTCGAATACCTCTATGCACACACCGAGCGGCCGGTATCGCGAGACGAACTGTTGTGCGAAGTTTGGGGTTACGCGAAGGATCTCGACATCGAAACCCGGACCGTCGACATTCACGTTGCGAAGCTGCGTCGTAAGCTCGAACCCGACCCTAAAAATCCACGGCACCTCACGACCGTACGGGGCGCTGGCTACCGACTGGTTAGCGGGTAATCGAAAGATGAGCAGCACCGCCCCCAATCAACGCACTCGGCTTCGCTACTTGCTGGCTAGCGTGTTCGTACTCCTGCTCGTACCCGCGATCACTCTCGCCTATCTCGGTTATCGGCAACTACAATTTGAGGCGTTCTACCAGCATCAGTCGATGGCGTCCGAGCTGACAAGCCGCATTGACCGGCGCGCAGCCGAATTGTTTGCATCTGAAGATACCAAGTCGTTCGTTCAATTCGGCTTTTTGATTGTCGGTGAAGGCAACTTCGTACAGCGCTCGCCCTTGTCGACATACCCGGTTACCGGCGATGTACCCGGGTTGGTCTCCTACTTTCAAGTGGATGCCGACGGCGCGTTCAGCACGCCGCTCTTACCCAAAGACGCGGCTAAGAAATCCGAAGCGCGTAGCGACGCGTTAAAGCGAGATACCAGCGCGGCTCAGAACATCGAGCCGGTCGAGTTCGAGGCTCGTCTGGCTTTGGAGAATCGAATACGCAACGTACTAGCCGGATCGGAATCGGCGGCGGACGAGAAGCAACTGGCGGACGCGGCGCTCGATGAGATCTCGCCAATCGCTGAAGAATCGCAAGCCATCTCATCGACCGTCGGCGGGACCATCGACAATCGCAAGCAAAACGAACTTACAGAAGGTCAGCGGGTATTCGAACGCTTGAATGCCCCGCAGGTCAAAACGCCTAGTCGCTACGGCAAGGTGGCCGAGCTCAAGTTGAAGGAAACCTTCGCCAGCGAAGCAGACCAGGCAGAGCCTCCGTTGGACGA
>CBDTZM010000336.1:0-3529 GCA_965364915.1 uncultured Pseudomonadales bacterium
CGCAGCCTATGCAGGTGTCGTCGATGAACACCTGGCCGTCCGCGGCACGATGAATCGCGTTCGGGGGGCAATCCTTCATGCAATGAGGGTGTTCGCAATGCCGGCACGCGATTGGGATATGGACGTTGGCAAAGCTCTTACCGCCGGCGCGGTCCAGACGCGACAGTCCGTTGTGGGTTTCGGCACAGGCACGTTCGCAGTTGTCGCATCCAATGCACAGTTGTTCATCGATGATGAGTGTGTCGGTTGCTTCGCCGAGACCCTCGGCAAGGAGAAAATCCATTACGCCGCTCGACTCGAAACGCGCTTCCATCTGTGTGGTGTTGACGAGCTTGTCGCTCACCAAATCTTGCAACGCTTCAAGGCTGTCCGTATTCAACCGCATGAGTTGTAGAAACTCTGCGCGCTCGAGTTCGATGGTCTCCGTGGCGACTGTGGCAACGGCGCGCTCTCGGCGGATGGCATCGCCCATGAGCGCCATCTCGCCGACCATCTGTCCGGAACGAAGCTCCACGACGGTCCGTGCTGCGTCACCACGCTGCAGGGACACCGACCCACGACGTACGATGTGCATGCTATTGCCGGTATCACCGGCCTCGAACAACACCTCGCCGGCATTGAAAGATCTGACCTGCACCCGTCGTGAAATGCCGCGCAGCTCGTCGAACGTTGCAGCGGGTGCGAAGCGGCGCTGCAACTCGCGTACCACGAAGATCCAATCCACCCCATCTCGCACGTCTTCGTTGGAGTTGAATAACTTCACCATCGTGCGTCTGGGGGTCTCCACGAGGATGCAGGTGCCCACCGTACGCACGCTTGCATGGCGCGGCCGCCCAGAGATCAAACTGCCTTCGCCGAAAAACTGTCCACGAGACAACGTCATGTCGGGTTGGCCGGGTGTTTCCAGCACCACCTCGCCTTCGACGATGGTGAAGAACGAGGTGGCGTACTCGCCTGCTCGAAATAGATATTCGCCTGCCGCCACCACCTTGGTGACTCGCGGTGCATACGGTTGATCCGCCAGCGACTTGACGAGCGCTTCGTGTTCGGCTAGCGCGCCGTCCAACAACGCGCCTTCCGGGTACGCCACAACCACGTTGCTCTCGATGATGAGTTCGCGAAATGTCAAGGCGTTGAGTTTCGAAAAGAACGGAATGCGACGTTGAAATAGCTCGAGGACGTCGTTTGGCTGGCGTTCGAAAGGCAGTGAGTGGAACTGATTGCGCAGCAGTGGATAGTCAGCGGGTTCGACGTCGTTACCGTGAATGTATTCGACGACATCGTAGCCTTGATTCATGGCCTGCTTGATCAACGGATAACCCGCTAGCGATCCCACGATGTACAGGCCGGCCACGTTGCTCTCGTAGGTGCGGCTGAGTTCTGGAATCGCGTCGGGCCGCTCGTTGGGAAAACTGACGCCCGTCGCTTCGACGAATCGCCGAGGCGGAACGCCGCCCAACCTCGCGATAATGCGATGGCAATCGATGGTCACTTCTCCCTCTGGCGTATTGAGGGTCATGGACATCGGCGTTTCGGCATCCGCTGTTTCGATCACCGAGTTGATCGTGGTGCTGTAGAAACAGTCGAGTGAATAGGCGGGATCGCTGATCGCAGCAAGAATCAGGTTCAGGTTGCCGTCTTTGGCGCGGCTGAATTCATCGCGGCGGTTGATGATGATGACGTGGTTCTGACTGGCTAAGCCGAGAGCGTTTTCGATGGCCGAATCACCGGCGCCGACGACGATGATCACCGCGTCGCGATAGGCTTTCGGGTCGTCCAGATTGTACTGCACCTCAGGCAGATCCTCTCCCGCAACGCCAAGCTTGCGTGGGCTGCCTTCCAGACCGATCGCCAGGATCACGTGCTCTGCGTCGACCGATTCGCCGCCTTTCAGTGCTAACGAGAAGTCTCCCTGGCTGCCGTCGATGCCGACGACTTCGGCGCCGAAGCGAGTGTTGATTTGCGCTTGGTCGATGTCGGTTTGCCAGTGTTCGAGCACAGCCTCGCGGGTACCCGCGGCAAATTGACAATCGCTTCTCAGTGCGAGATAGCCGGGTTCTGCCATCACGTGTTTGCCGACTTGGTAGCGCTGAATGGTTTTAGCGTGCGCAGAATAGCTTTCGAGCAACACGTACGACGTGGCGGACGATTGGTTAGCGCGATCCAGTTCTGCCGCGCGGGCCGCAGCGCTCAATCCGGCAGGACCGGATCCTACGATGGCGATCTTATAGCGTTTCCCCACTCGTACTTGTCACCTTGTATCGAGGCGCCGTCAGTTTAACGTAATTTGTACTACGCGTATGAACGCAATCACGTCTGCAAGCGATTCAGTTTGTCAGGACAAGGCGGTGTTGATCAGCGCGAGTATTTCACCTGTCGTGAAGGGTTTTTCGATGAGATGTGCACCGTTTTCCAACTCGGCGCGACGGGTATCGGCGTTTTCTGCGTAACCGGTCATGTAGACAGCGCGCAGTTTGGGGCGGGTGCGTTGGAGTTTACGAATCATTTCGCGCCCGGTCATGCCCGGCATGACAATGTCCGTCAAGACCAAGTCAGGATCATGGTTGGCAGCGATCTTCAGCGCTTGCTCGCCATTGCGGGCAACGCTCACCTGGTAGCCGGCACGGCTGAGCGCAACCTCTAGAAGGTCTCCCAGTAGAATATCGTCCTCAACCACGAGGATGTTGCCGCTGCCTTTCGTGGCTGCCTCGATGGGCACGATTTCTTCCCAGCGATCGGCGGGCGCGTCTACGCGCGGTAGATAGACCTTTAGCGTCGTGCCGACACCGACTTCGGACTGCACGTCTACGCTGCCGCCGGACTGACCGACGATGCCTTGCACCGTCGACAGCCCTAGTCCCGATCCGGTCTCTTTGGTCGTAAAAAACGGCTCGAAGATATACAGCAGTTGGTTGCTTTGAATCCCCCGGCCGTTGTCGGCGACCGACATCATGACGTGGGGGCCCTCGTGCGCGTCTGGATGAGATTCGGCATACGCTGAGTCCAGCAGCACGTTGGCCGTCTCGACGGCGATCGTACCGTCGGTTGGTCCGACCGCGTCCCGCGCGTTCATCACCAAGTTCAGCAGAACTTGCTCTAACTGCCCTACGTCAACGCGAACTTGACCAAGCCCTTTGGCTTGGATGAGTTTCAATGTCACGGCCTCGCCGATGGTGCGGCGCAACAGTGGGTCCAGACGATCGACCAACTCGTTGATGTTGATGACGTGGGGACGCAGCAGTTGGCGGCGGCCAAACGCCAGCAGCTGCTTGGTGAGGTTCGATGACGCGGTCGCCGCTTGGTGAATGCGGTCGACGTAGTCGCGTGCGGCACCTGAATCTACGATCTGAGCCAGTAGCTCGGCGTACCCCATGATGACGACTAGGTGATTGTTGAAATCATGGGCAATACCGCCCGTCAGGTTGCCGATGGCTTGCATTTTCTGCGCTTGGCGCAGTTGTAATTCCTGGTGTTCCAGCTCCTCCCGCACTCGCCCGTGCTCTTCGGATTCGGTACGCAGTGCATCGTA
>CBDTZM010000337.1:0-3512 GCA_965364915.1 uncultured Pseudomonadales bacterium
CCTCGGGTACAATGCGCGACCTTTTTCACTGAGCAGAAGCCCGTGGTTCGAGATGAGGTCGGTCGGTTAACCCGTTTGGCGTTGCCGATCATGCTCACCCAGCTTTCACAGATGGGTATGGGTGTAGCCGATACCATCATGGCCGGGCGTGTCAGTGCGGCGGACCTGGCCGGCGTGGCGTTGGGCGGCAACCTGTTCTGGCCGTTCTTGATGTTCGTGACGGGCATCCTCATGTCGATCACCCCATCGGTGTCGCAATTACACGGTGGTGGTCGGCAACGGGATGCGGGAGAAGTCGTCCGCCAAGCAGTGTGGATAGCCTTGGTGGGCGGCGGGGCGCTGATCCTGCTGTTGTGGAATGCCGAGCCCATCTATCACGCCATAGGCGTGGACCCGATCGCCATTCCGATCTCGGTCGGGTATTTGCACGCGCTGAGTTTTGGCGTGCTGCCGATACTCGGCTATTTTGCCTTGCGGTTGATGTGCGAAGGCATGTCGTGGACTTTGCCGGCAATGGCGATTGCGGTCTCGGCATTGTTGCTCAAGATTCCTTTGAATTTTCTCTTCATCTATGGCTACGAAGATTTCGGCGTACCCGCGATGGGTGGTGTCGGCTGCGGGTGGTCGGCCGCGATCGTCATGACCTACCAAGTGGTGATCATGGCCGTTGTCGTGGCGTACTCGCGAATGCGCGTCACCGGAGTGTTTGCTCGGTTCAGCCTGCCGAACGCGAAGGAGATATGGCGGCTCATCAGACTAGGCGTCCCGATCGGCGCTTCGACGTTCTTGGAATTTTCCATGTTCTCGGTCATGACGCTGCTGATCGGACGCTTGGGGGTCGATTCGGTCGCCGCCCACATGATTGCCAGCAACGTTGGCGGGCTCACGTTCATGATCCCGTTGGCGTTGGGCATGGCGGGTTCCATTCGGGTCGGTTACAACGTCGGCGCCGGGGATCTCGATGCGGCTCGTCGCAGTGGCCGCGTGGTCATCGGCATATCGGCGTTGTTCGCTGTCGTGGCCGCGGCCGCGGTGTTCTTTGGGCGTGAGTTCGTGGCCGGTTTGTATTCCAACGATGCCAGCGTCACCTTGCTCGCCGGCGAGCTATTGCTGTTCGTGGCTTTCTATCAACTATTCGACGACACCCAAGTCACCGCCATCGGCGCGCTGAGGGGCTTCAAGGACACGCGCGCACCCATGGTGGTGGCCGCGTTCGCCTATTGGGGCATCGGATTTCCGGTCAGCGTCACGCTCGGCTTTGGCTTTCTCGGGGCTCCGGAGCTTGGTGTTCACGGCTTCTGGTGGGGGTTGTCGGTCGGCCTGGCCGTTGCGTCGCTGGTCTTGCTGCTGCGGTTTCGCTGGCTATCGAATCAGCGAGAACGGGTACTGCAATTAGCGCGACACTAACGCCTAGCGTGTCGACTCGATCCATCCACGCAGGGTCCCCGATACGCCCATCATTTGTACGATTACGGCGACACCGACGAACAACACCGCGCCGCGTAGGCCGATGAGGTCGAGCGCAAGCAATAGAGCACCCAGCCAGTCCCACAGCGCGATGGACATTTGCAGTATGGCAGGACCCCCTGCGCCTTCAGGTGGGTCGACCTCGGCCACAATCATTCGCCAATCCGAAGCGAGCTGGAGAGCGGCGATGAACGATGCGCTGCCCATGGCGAGCAGAAAGTAGTGCACCGCACCAGGCATCAGGAAGCCGATGCCGATCTGCATGGTAAACAGCAAGCCGAACGGCATCAGAAAATCGATTACTTGAGGCCGCTTCCCGGGAAAACTCAACGACAGGCTGAAGCCGGCGTAGGTCGCCACGGCGGAAAGCAAAACCAGTACGACTTCCAAGAAGGCGATCCAGCCTTCTATCGAGGTGAAACCAATCGGGTTGCTCTCCCACAACGAGGACAGCAGGTTTTCGAGTATCAAGGCGACGACGATCGACAGTAGCGTCAGCTGTACGACGACGAAGTGTTCTCGAATTCTAAATTTACCGTCGTCGGTCATGGCTCTTGCACGCAACATCGGGTATCGCGCAGGATGCAACATCTCAGGTTATCCGGGCAAGCGCCGCAAAAGGCATGGCGTCGTGGATCTATCTCACACTAGCGGCTGCTTTTCTACAGAATGTCAGGTCGCTGTTGCAGCGCCAGCTGGCGACGAACGCGCTAACGGTCAACGGCGCAACCTACGTCAGGTTCCTCTATGCGTTGCCGTTTGTCTGCCTCTATGTCGCCATAGTCTTTAGCGATACCGATCCACCCGCCCCAAACGGGTCGTTCTGGCTTTACGCCTCGACTGGTGCGGTTGCCCAGATGTTGGGCACTGCTGCCCTGATCGGATCGTTCGAGCGACGCAACTTTGCGGTGGGCACGGCCTATTCCAAGACCGAAGTCGTACAGACCGCCTTGTTCGGTGTCGTGTTGCTGGGAGAGGTGCTGAGCTGGAAGGTCGGTGCCGGCATTGCGGTGAGTTTGATCGGGGTTTACGTACTGTCGGTGAGGATTCGCCTCGCCGACATGCTGAAACCCGACGGTGCGGTTGGGTTGGGGCTTCTCGCCGGCGCCGGTATCGCCCTGTCGGCGGTGAGCTACCGCGGTGCCGCATTGGCGTTGGCGTCGGGTAGCGTTGTGGAGCGGGCCGCGCTGGTGTTGGGGGTAGCACTGGTTATGCAATCGATCCTCATGGGGGCGTATCTGGCGCTGCGGGAGCCGGGCACGTTGCGCCGTGTGCTGGGGGCTTGGCGCACCGGCGTGTGGGTAGGCATGAGCGGCATGCTCGCCTCGGCTGCCTGGTTCACGGCGATGACCATACAAAACGCGGCGCTGGTCCGGGCGGTTGGTCAGATTGAACTCATCTTTGCTTTTCTGACGAGCGTTTGGTTGTTCCGCGAACGGGTGAGCGTGCGCGAAATCGCGGGCGCATCGCTCATCGTGGTGGGTATCTACTTGTTGCTACTATGATGGGAAATCGGGGAGGCAGCGCCGCTTTGGAGATGCTTCGCTTATGGATCGCCGGGGAGGACTTATGACCGTCGAAGTCGTTACACGCGAAGGCTGGGCAGAGTTGATCTTGAACCGTCCGGAGCGCAAAAACGCGATTACCGGACCGCTTGGGGTTGAACTTGCCCGCCAAGTCAACGTCTTGTCCGCCGACGAGGACGTGCGGGTCATACTTTTGCGCGGCGCGGAAGGCGCCTTCTGCTCCGGGTTGGATTTGAAGGAATTCAATGCCGATCCGCCGCCCGCCTGGCGTAGCGACTTCGCCAAGATCTGGCGCAGCGCCCATAGAGCGCTATTCAACTGCTCGACGCCGATTGTCGGTGCGCTCGAACGCTATGCCATCAATGGTGGAGCAGCATTGGCGCTAGCCTGCGACTTGTTAGTCGTTGGGGAAGGCGCGTTCCTGCAGGTCGGCGAGGTTCGGCAAGGCATGGCTGCGCCGTACAACTTGGCTTGGTTGAACTTGCGTCATAGCCAGTCGGTCGCGGCCCGTGTTGCCCT
>CBDTZM010000338.1:0-3507 GCA_965364915.1 uncultured Pseudomonadales bacterium
GGTACCCAGAACGAGGACATCATCCCGCCGTAGATGATCTCTCGGTTGATGAGATCGATGCTGAGATTGGCCGCAAGGGGAAGCAGACCAAACACGGTCGTCACGGTGGTCAGCATGACCGGCCTAAAACGTTGCGCGCCGGTGCGCACAATCAACGAGATGTAGTCGAGATCGGGATGTTCCTTGCGCAGATGATTATACGTGTCGATGAGCACGATATTGTTGTTCACGACGATGCCGGCCAGCGCAACGATGCCGACACCCGTCAAGATCACGCTGAACGTTGCTTGCATCACGAGCAATCCGACCAGCACGCCGGCCGTCGACAACACGACGGCAAACAAGATCAACGTGCTCTGATAGAAACTGTTGAATTGGGTCACGAGCAAGATGAACATCAATACCAGCGACATGACGAAAGCGAATAAAACGAAGGTCAGTGCTTCCGCCTGATCTTCGTTGGTGCCGCGAAAATGGATCTGCAGTTGCGGGTCGAACACTTGATTTTGCACCCAAGCTTGAATCTCCTGCACTTTATCGTCCGCTAACACATTGGGCGCGACGTTGGCGCGAATGTACTCGACGGGAATGCCATTGGAACGTTGGATGGTATCCACGTTGGGGGCCGCTTCGCGACGGACGAAGTTGGATATCGGCACGATGCCCTTGCTGGTACTGATTTTCAGTTCATCGAGTGCGCTGATACCCCGGGCCTCGGTGGGATAACGAACGCGTATGTCGACCGCATCGTCGGACTTGTCGGGGCGGTATTCGCCCACCTTCACGCCGTTGGTCACGAGTTGCACGGCGACACCCACCTGCAACACGTCGGCCCCGTAGACGGCCGCCAGAGCCCGATCAACCGTAAGTTTCCATTCGATGCCCGGTAACGAGCGCGTGTCCTCTATGTCGCGCAACCCCATAACCTCGGTCTGCAGATATTCCATGACCCGGGCGACGGCAGGTTCCAGAAGATCCTTGTCGTAGGAAGCGAACTCGATCTCTATCGGCTTGCCCTCGGGAGGCCCGTAGTCCATTTCCTGGAATTCGACGACGATGCCGGCGAATTCGTCGGTGCGCGCCCGGAGTTCTTCGAGAATGTCGGTAGCCGTTCGATCACGCTCGTTCTCTGGATGAAATTCCAGATAGATTTGGCCGACAACGTCGAACCCTCCCCCGCCGGACATGCGGCCCATTCCGCCGCCCGCGGACATCCCGCCCGGCAGCTTGGTGTGCACGTTCGAGTCCTTGATGCCACTGACTTCGAGTACCTGCTCTTCGACCTCCAACACCAGGCGATTGATTTCGTCGGCCGACAAGTTGCCTCTTGCGCGAACGCTCAAGCTGGCCATTTCCGGCTCGGTGTCGGAAAAATACACGACGCCGCTGCTGTAGCGCCCGTAGGCCCAGAACACCGTGAACACCACCGTGAGCGTCAGGCCCAGCGTGACGAGGGCATAGCGGGTGGCGTGGCTCAACAATCGCGCGTACCAACCGGTGATGGAATCTAGCTTTGTTGGATCACCTTCTTCGAGCTGTCTCAGCGTCTCCATCGCGTGCGGGTCGCGAGCGCCGGCTTTGCCGAATATCGAGCCCAGCACCGGACCGAGCACCAAGGCGTACAACAGCGATCCGCTCAGCACCGCAAACACCGTAATGGGCAGGTAACGCATGAACTGGCCGCTGCTGCCCGGCCAGAACATGAGGGGAAGGAATGCGGCAAGCGTCGTGGCGACGGAAGCCGTGACAGGCCAGAACATGCGTTTCGCGGACAAAGCGTAGGCGCTGCGAGCGTCGAAGCCCTCGGTCATCTTGCGATCCGCATATTCGGTTACCACGATGGCGCCATCGATCAGCATGCCGAGTCCCAGCAACATGCCGAACATCACCATGAAGTTGAACGTGAATCCCAGGAGATAGATGAAGATCAGCGAGAACAGGAATGAAACCGGGATGGCCAGCCCGACGATGACGCCGCTGCGGAACCCCATCGCGGCCACCACCAGCACCATGACCAGTGCCAAGGCGGTGAAGATGTTGCCTTGCAGTTCGACAACCTGGCGAAGCGCGCCGGGCGCTTGGTCTTGAGAGTAGAACAACTCGACCTGGCGCGGGAGGAACTCGCGTCTGGCTTCAACGGCCCGGCGTACGGCGTCGATGGTGTCGATGATGTTGGCGTTCGCGCGCTTGATGATGCTCAGCGAAATCGTTGTGGTGCCGTTGACTCGTGCATAACTGGTTCGATCCTTGAACGTGCGTCGTATCGTCGCCACATCGCCCAAGGTCACCACGGTGTCTTCGGTGGCGCGTATCGGTAAATCAAAGATGTCTCGCGCCTCTTCGATCACACTTGGCACCTTGACGGCAAACCGGCCCTCACCGGTATCGATGCTGCCGGCGGGAATGAGCCGATTGTTGCGCACGATTGTGTTGATCAGCTCTTCATTGGAAATGCGGTAGGTCTCGAGCTGGTTTGGGTCGATGACCGCCTCTAGCAGCTCCTCGCGGTGGCCTTGAATGGGAGCCTTGAGTACCTCCGGAACTGTCTCGATGGCGTCGCGAAGATCTATGGCCAGGTTGTAGAGCACCCGTTCAGGGACGTCCTCGCCCACCAAATTGATCTGCAGAATCGGATACTCGATGAACGACGTCTCTTGGACGAAAGGCTCTTCCGCGGTACTCGGCATTTCCGGTCTAGCACGGTCCACGGCCTCCCGCACGTCCAACAGCGCCTGGTCTAGGTCGTACTCGGCTTCGAATTCGACCATGACCGTACCGGCGCCTTCGGAAGCGTACGAGGTGAATTCCTTGACGCCTTCGACGCCGCGTAACTCGATCTCGGTTGGCATGATCAATAGGCGTTCGGCATCTTCGGGTGAAATGCCTTCGTGAATGATCGTCACGACGAAA
This sequence comes from uncultured Pseudomonadales bacterium, assembly GCA_965364915.1. Taxonomy (GTDB): domain Bacteria; phylum Pseudomonadota; class Gammaproteobacteria; order Pseudomonadales; family Azotimanducaceae; genus Azophilus. The sequence goes on from CBDTZM010000338.1 coordinate 2,911, forward strand.
AACGGCACTTGTACGTCGGGTTGACTGGCAACGGGAATCGCCGAACGCGCAACAAGGCCGGCGGCGACGATCATGGCGAGAATCAGTAACGACGTCCGCGAGCGGTTGATGGCGGCATCGATGAACGCGTTCATGCTTCGTTGGCGACGTTCGCGTGGATCGCAGTTTGTGGGGCGGGCACGGGTGGCGGAATAGACGCCGGCATCTCAGGGGCCGGTTCATAGTCGATCTCGACGATCTCGCCGGGTATCACCAATTCTTGACCAACGGTAATGAGAGTCGCAATGTCGGGTAGCCCGGTGACCCAGACACCGTCGACATCGTCCTCGACGATCTCGACCGTGTGAAATTCTACGCGGCCACTTTGGTTGACGATGCGTATGCCGATGTTGCCGATGTCATCCAAAGCGAACAGTGCCGGACTAACTTTCTGGGCCAGGACTTCGTTGACGGGGATCTTGATTTCCGTCGTGATGCCACTACGCAGTGTGTGGTCTGTATTGGCTATGCGAACCTCGATGGGGTAAGTGCGCGTCGCCGGATCGCTCTGCTGGCCGATGAAAGAGATCGCGCCGGATACTTTGCGGCCGTCGCTCA
>CBDTZM010000339.1:0-3493 GCA_965364915.1 uncultured Pseudomonadales bacterium
GCCGCAGAACCCGACCGGTTCACGCCCTGGTTACAACTCGAGTGGGCCAAGCTGAACGCGGCATACCCCACCCAAATCGGCCCGACCAGCTAGCAATTTAACCCCGTTTTCGACCCGATGACGTTTATAGAGCTATAGATTCAGCGGAGAACGTCGATGGATTCCTTTAAGTTACTGATTTTAATACTAATATCCTTCTCTCTGTGGGCTTGCACCAGGGACGCCGTTGCCCCACGCGGTGCCGCCGACGCCGATGCCACCTCACAACCGGCCGTTGCGCAACCGGTAGAGGTGATCGTCACCGCTAATCGAGAACGCGCTAAACCGACGGTGCGGCAATTCGCCTCGGCCGAAGTGCCTGCCAACATTCGCCATGCTCGAGAGCGTCTCGACCGTGAGAATTACACGACGTTCGAGGACAATCCCGTGCACCTCGCGAGTGAAGACCCTGTCTCTACGTTCTCGATAGACGTCGACACCGCTTCATACAGCAACCTACGACGCCTCTTGAACCAAGGCGCGCTTCCGCGCCATGCCGCGATTCGTGTCGAGGAGCTTGTCAATTACTTCTCGTACGCGTACCCAACGCCCGACGACCGGCAGCAACCATTCACCATCTACACCGAGTTGGGCCCCAGTCCTTGGCATGCCGATCGGCATCTGCTGCATATCGGCATCAAGGGATTCGAAGTGCCCGCACACGCGTTACCGGCGTCCAACTTGGTGTTCCTCATCGATGTGTCCGGGTCTATGCAATCGCCGGACAAGCTGGAGCTGTTGAAGACGTCCATGAAACTGTTGACCAAACAGCTCGACCAGGAAGACTCGATCAGTATCGCCGTCTATGCCGGCGCCGCCGGGGTGGTACTGGAACCGACCTCAGGTGATCAGACGGCCAAGATTACCAGCGCCATCGACAAGCTCACTGCCGGGGGATCCACCAACGGCGGGGCAGGTATTCGCTTGGCCTATGCTCTCGCCGAGCAGGCGTTCATGGACAAAGGTGTAAACCGGGTGATTCTGGCAACCGACGGAGACTTCAACGTCGGCACCGTCAATCAAGAGGCGCTCAAGAATCTCATTGAACAGAAGCGTAAGTCCGGTGTGGCGCTAACCGTCCTCGGGTTCGGTACCGGCAACTACAACGATGCCTTGATGCAAGAACTCGCCCAAATCGGCAACGGTAACGCGGCCTACATCGATACCATCAATGAGGCACGCAAGGTGCTGGTCGACGAGATGTCGGCAACGCTGCTGACGATTGCCAAGGACGTGAAGATTCAGGTCGAGTTCAATCCACAGATCGTGCGCGAGTACCGCTTGATCGGCTACGAGACCCGCCACCTCGATCGTGAAGACTTCAACAACGATCACGTCGACGCCGGTGACATCGGCGCCGGCCATACGGTGACGGCGATATACGAGATCGCGCTCCAAGGATCCGCTGGCGCGCTGATCGATCCGCTACGCTACGAAACGGTGCAGAAGCCCAGGGCAAGCGCTACCACGGAAATCGCGTTTCTGCGTTTGCGTTACAAGGCGCCTAACGGCGCGACCAGCCGGCTGGTCGAGCAACCCATCGAACGCAGCGATCTACAGGCCGACCTTCAAAACACGAGTGAAACCTACCGGTTCAGCGCAGCAGTGGCGGCTTTCGGCCAGCTGTTGCGGGGTGGGGAATATATCGCCGATCTGGATTATGCTGGCATCGTCAGCCTCGCCCAGGGTGCAAGAGGCAGCGATCCGTTCGGCTATCGCAGCGAGTTTCTGAATCTCGTCAGAACCGCAGACGCGTTGAGCGCACACGTTGACGTGCAGGGTGGGTAACAGGCCGGGATAAGTGTAAGCACATGCAAAGCAATGTCTAAACCAGGGGCCTCCCGGGCAGGTGAGGCCTCATTCAACCCTCCACGGGCAGAGGCGGATGAAGCACTCATGAGCGCATACCTACCCGGCGACGCCGCCGCATTCGAGCGCCTTTACGACCGCCACAAAGGCGCTTTGTATCGCTATTTCGTTCGCCAACTAGCGGAAGCGAGCGCGCACGACTGCTACCAGGAGACCTGGCTCAAGCTGGTTCGCGCCAAGACCGCCTACACGCCCATCGGTTCCTTCAAAGCCTACCTCTACACGCTGGCGCACAATGTGTTGATGGATCAGTTCCGCAAGCAAATGCGCTCGCCCGAAGCCGGCGCGGACGATCTCGACAAGCTAACGGACGGTTCCAACGTCGAAGCCACGGTGAACCGCAGTCAGTTGCTCGAGCATCTGCACCGAAACTTGAAGTCTCTTCCCATCCATCAGCGGGAAGCGTGGTTGTTGAAGCAGGAGACCGGTTTGACGCTCAAGGAGATTGCCGCGTTGACCAAGACCAGCGAAGAAGGCGTCAAAAGCCGCCTTCGCTACGCCAACACCAAACTCAGAGCAGGAATGGCCGCTTATGCCTCAGAATGACGATTGGGTGGAAGATCTGTACGCCGAAGGGGCAGCCGATCAACCGCCTTCGGACCTCGACGCAAAGATCCTGACGGCGGCCGCTCAGGTCAGCCAAGCGGTACGCGTGCCGACCCAGCAGCGCGGCTCGCGGCGCTACGTTGGCTGGGCGACGGCGGCCCTGGTGTTGCTCACCGTAGGCGTGCTCTTCAACAGCGAGCTGCTTTTTTTTCCCGATCCGGCAAGCGACATCGACGTCAGAACGCGGGTTCCCGCCGAGCAGCCCAACCAGACGCCCGGCACACCCTCATTAACGCAAGAAGCCGCGCGTGATAGTGAAGCGCCCGAAGTCACCGCCATCGAGGAGGTGATTGTAGCGGCCGAGGCTGTTCGTCAACGTACCGATGAGCCAACGCCTGCATCCAGCCCGCCGCCGAAGACCGCAACGTCCGATCTGGACAGCCAGCAGACGGCGCTGCGCTCTACCGCGTATCGCCGCCTGACCGATTCGAACAATGGCGTCTGTGACGAACGTGAGGTCTTCAGCGGTTACCGAGCCTGCCAGGGGCCCACCGGACTGTTGGTTCAGCACATGGATTGCACGACGCCGCTGCAGCTTTTCAACGCGTCACTGCAAACGAGCAATAGCGAGGGTGCGCTGTTGCGCCAGCAGGACGTTCTGTACAGGGCAACGTGCGTAAAGGCACGTTGGGTCGTCGAGGCGCAATAGGCCGATAAGGGCATCTCTAGCTTTCGCGATCTACGGCTCTTGGCGCCAGGCGTGAAGGCAAGGGGTCCGCCTTGAACACGCGGTCGAACCACACATCGGCGCTGTCGTCATTGGCTGAACGCAAGCCCGCTTTGATGCGAGCGAGCGCGCCCGCGGGATAATCGGCTAGCTGGGCTGCAAGCTCTGCCGCCCTCTCCACAACCCGGGCATCCGCGACGCACTCGACCGCGATGCCCAAGGCGACCAGTTCGCGTCCATCGATGCGCTCGCCGACGAGGGCAACACGGGCCGCGACCGACTGGCTATGACGCAAGTTCAACCAAGCCAAGT
>CBDTZM010000340.1:0-3492 GCA_965364915.1 uncultured Pseudomonadales bacterium
GATGACCCGGAATTCTACCGGCATCTCTTTCAGGAATTCGTGCAGGTACTCGACGACGAAGACAGTTTCACCCGTGTCGGGCAGGTCTTCACAGAACTCTTCGGATCCCTGTGACTGCGGCTGGTATGCGGTGAAGTGCGCTTGCAGGAAGCCCATGTTGAGTACGCAATTGTCTTCTTCGAAAACGACGCCGCCATGCGCCAAGGCAAGTTGCGGCCAGCCGAGAAGGAACAGGGCGCCCAACAAGGTGCGCAAAGCAGACTCCATGAAATCGGGGGCCGGCCACTATACCAGCTAGAACACCCCGCCGGCCGACATCCACGCGTAGAAAATGCTCCAGAGGGCGAGACCGCCGGCGATGTACTGACCGCTGTGGCCTAGGCGGCGAATATCGAACGTCGCAGCAAGCATGCCCAACACTACCCCACATCCGAAACCCGCGAAATGCGCAAGCACGTCGGTCCGCTCGCCGCCTACCCCGGTAAAGGCGAGCAGCGCAACGGCCGCGAACAATGGCGCGAAGCTGCGCCGCCAGCCTCCGCCCCGGTGATAGCCGCGTCGCCAAATGAAGGCTCCGGAAAGTCCCAGCGCAGCGAAGGTGGCGGTCGACGCTCCGATGGAAACGAAACTATCGGCTTGTGCCCACGCGTTGAGAAAATTGCCGAACGCGCCGCCGAGAAGCACGAGCATCCAACCGAATCCAGAGCCGAGATGGCGACCGACGAACAACCCGAAAACCGCGCCGAAAAACGAGTTTCCAACGATATGCCCGAGGTCGCCGTGCAGCGTCAGCGCGGTAATCGTGCGCCACCACTCGCCACTCGTGACAGAACCGGCGTGCATGGCCCCAATCTCGCGCCAATTCCAATCGAAAACCGACCAGGCCTGCAGGGCCGGCAGCAGCCAAATCACGAGGAGATAACCGGCAACGCCGGCCCAGCCGTTGTCGAACGTGATGACACGAGGTTTGAATTCGATCGATGGCCGATTTTCATCGACATAGCTGTCCAGCTGCGATTCTGCCGAGGCCGCATCGCGCTCACGAACCACCAACAACCACTGTCGTTCGTGGTGCTCAATGCGGTTGTCGATGTCCACGGCCGACAGCACCAGCGCGGCTTCTGCGATGGGTTGTCGAACCTCAGATCGTCGAATTGCAATCCAGTCACTCGGGTCAACGGGTAACATCAAATGACTCAGGAGAGAAACGGTTGGAAGGCGTTGGGTGCGTCAGGATCGAACGTCTGGGGTGATTCCGGCATGGGGTACTTTAGACCGGTAGCGCAGTTGAAAAGCACGACCTGATCGTTCGGGTTCAACTCTCCCGTTGCGAGCAGCTTCTGGTAGGCGGCATAAGTCGCCGCACCCTCCGGGCACATCAACAAACCGTCGGTCTGCGCAATCTCTTGCTGGCAACTCAATATGGCTTCGTCCGACACCGCAACGGCACTACCCTCGGACTCGCGAACCGCGCGCAGGATCAGAAAGTCGCCGATGGCGGCAGGTACGCGAATACCAGCGGCGACCGTTCTTGCGTCCTCCCAGGGCTCGGCGAATTCGAGGCCCGCATCGAACGCACGTACGATCGGGGCACAGCCCTCCGCTTGCACCGCGAACATTCGGGGCCGCTTGGCGTTTATCCAGCCGATCTCTTCGAGCTCGGCAAAGGCCTTCCACATGCCGATTAATCCTGTACCGCCCCCTGTTGGATACAAAATGGCGTCCGGCAATGTCCAGCGTAGTTGTTCTGCAAGCTCGAACCCCATGGTTTTCTTGCCCTCGATACGATAGGGCTCCTTTAGTGTGGAGAGGTCGAACCAACCCACCGCGTCCCTACCGTCGTTGACGATCTTGCCGCAGTCGTTGATCAGGCCGTCAACTCGATAGACGTCTGCACCCTGCATGGCTATCTCGCGTACGTTGACCTCGGGAGTGTCAGCCGGGCAGAACACCGTTGCCCGGATGCCGGCGCGCGATGCGTACGCAGCCATGGCCGCGCCCGCATTGCCGTTGGTTGGCATCGCTAAGTGGGTCAAGCCCAGCTCTTTCGCCATCGATACCGCGACGCTCAAGCCGCGGGCTTTGAAAGACCCGGTGGGTAGACGACCTTCGTCCTTGACCCACAGGTTGTCCCGCAATTGCACCAACGGCGTTGCCAGTTCACCCAGATCGAGTCGGTTGCCGGAGTGTTGGACGGGCAGCAGTTCGGCCCATCGCCACACCCCGCCGATGCGCGCCAAAACATCGTCTTTTGCCAACGAACTCGCGATTTGCTCGAGATGGTAGCGAACGAGCAACGGTTTACCCGCTTTCGAGAGCGTCTGTACCGTTCCGCTCGGATAGTGCTCGCCAGTGAGCGAACATTCTAGGTGGCTGACGAAGTTCAAGGGGGAGTTTGCCTTACCCATTTGACTGGATCGGCAGTATAGCGGCTATCCGAATCGTGCTCGCTAGCGCTAGAATGGTGCCGATGACTTCGATCGATAACGAAGCGGCTAATCCACAAAAGATTGTGGTGTTGAACCCCAAGGGTGGTTCCGGCAAAACCACGATCGCGACCAACTTGGCCGCGTACTTTGCGCAAGCCGGACATCGCACGGTACTGCTGGATTTCGACTCGCAAGGGTCCAGTACGCGTTGGCTTAGCAAACGGCCCGACGAACGCCCCGCTATTCACGGGGTCGCCATGTTTGAGAGTCATGTCGGCGTGACCCGCTCGTATGCAACACGGGTACCGGCGGATTCTCAAAGGGTCATCGTCGATACCCCCGCCGCACTCGCCAAATACGACTTTGTGGACATGACGCGGGGCGCCAACAAAATATTGATACCGGTGTTGCCATCCGACATCGATATACATGCCGCAACCCGTTGCATCGCCGACCTTCTACTGATCGCCAAAATTCCGCGCAACGAAAACCGTCTCGCGATCGTCGCCAATCGAGTCAAGCGCAATACCATCGTGTTTCGTTCGTTGATGCGGTTCCTCGAGTCCTTGGACATTCCGGTCGCTACTGTCTTGAGAGACTCCCAGAACTACATCCGCGCCAGCGCAGGTGGCTTGGGCGTTCATGAACTTGTCAAGTCTCAGGCTAAACTCGAACTCGAACACTGGCAGCCGTTGGTAGCGTGGTTGGCAGAACCGTCTACCCGTGCCGGGTCTGACGAGTTGTTTAGTCTGGCAGGAGCGCCTTCAGACGCGAATGCGTCGGCCGAGGCGTCACGCCCCTCGGATGCACAGCCGCCTACAGCCCCGGAGTCCAATCGTTTTTGATTGTGCGCTCCTACCCAACGAGGAAACGAGATGTTGAAAAATTGGTTTTTAGCGCTGGCATTGCTTGGTGCAAGCAACGTGTTATGCGCTGCCGAGTATCTGGTTTCCGAAGCGGCCAAGGAATTGAACTTGCCGTTTTCGGAGGCCGTTCGCGTAGGTGACATGCTCTACCTGTCGGGGCAGCTCGGCAACCTGCCGGGCTCAACGGAGCTTGCACC
>CBDTZM010000341.1:0-3491 GCA_965364915.1 uncultured Pseudomonadales bacterium
GTCATGTGTTTGAGTCTTGGGTCTCTAGAGCCCAACCGTATTAGTCATCCGGTCGATTTGCAAACTTGTGCGTGTGACAGGACACTAATGCCGGGAATCCGCGGGTCCATCCGTGGGCAAGAGGGAGGCACACATGGCCAATCGGCAGATCTTGATTGACTCGTTACCGGCAGGGGCGCTTGCCGTCGACAACTACCGGATGCAGGAGGTCCCCATACCTGAGCCGGATACGGGTGAGGTGCTTTGCCGCACGCTGGCCATATCCATCGATGCGGGCTCGCGCGCGGGTTTGCAAGGCAGCGCCAGCTACGCCGGCGCACCCAAGACCGGCATCGTCATGAACGGCAACACGGTCGCTCGAGTCGAGCAGTCGGCCGCGGACGCCTACACTGTCGGCGACCTCGTATCCTGTGGCTCCGGCTGGCAGGACTATGCGGTACACCCTGCGAATAGGTTGACCAAGCTGGACGCTGTAGACGATCCCGCACTCTACCTGGGCGCGTTGGGCGGCACCGGCCTGACCGCATACTTTGGCCTGTTCAAGGTCGGACAACCCCAGCCGGGCGAAACCGTCGTTGTATCAGCCGCCGCAGGTGCGGTGGGCCATTTGGTCGGGCAAATGGCGCGCATTCACGATTGTCGGGCGGTCGGCATCGCCGGCAGCGACGAGAAGTGCGCGCGCTTGGTCGACGAGCTCGGGTTCGACGCGGCGGTCAACTACAAAGAAGACAACTTTCGCCAAAACTTGAAGGAATGCACGCCGGACGGCATAGACGTGTACTTCGACAATACCGGCGGTGCCATACTGGGCAATGCGCTGTTTCGCATGAACTTGAACGGTCGCATCTCTTGCTGCGGGGTGGTCTCGCAATACGACACCAGCAACCCTGACCCCGGCCCCAAAGGCGTGCCGGGACTTCTGGTAAACAAAAGGCTTCGCATGGAGGGATTTCTGGTGTTCGACTACGCGGCAGAATACCCGGCGGCACGCAACGCAATAGGCGAGTGGCTAGCCAACGGCGAGCTCATCGCCTGGCAAGACGAGTTCCAAGACCTGGAATCGGCGCCTCTTGCGCTCGTCGATCTACTGGCCGGCGGTAACGTCGGCAAACGCATCGTCAGGGTCGCCGAATGAAGCCGATCGTCGTGTTGTTGGCATGTTTGGTGCTCGTTAGCTGTGCGCCGACGCCGCCGACAGACCCCCAAACCCTCGCCCAACAGTTGCTCATCGTCGACACCCACATCGATGTCCCGTTTCGGCTCCGTAATCGTCCGGACGATGTCGCGCAAGCAACGGAAACCGGCAATTTCGATTATCCCCGCGCCAAAGCCGGCGGCTTGGATGCCCTGTTCATGTCGATCTACATCCCGGCTACCGTCGATGCGAGCGGCGACGCGGCATCGCTCGCCGACGAACTGATCGATTCCGTAGAAGCTTTGGTCGCGGATGCGCCGGACAAGTTTGCCATTGCGACCTGTGCAGCGGATATCGACGACATAAAGTCTCGCGGGCTGATCGCGTTTCCGTTGGGTATGGAGAACGGCGGGCCGATCGCCGGCAGCTTCGACAATTTGCGCCACTTCTACGATCGCGGCATTCGCTACGTCACATTGACACATTCCAACGTCAATCATATCTCCGACTCATCCTACGACCCATTCAAACGTTGGAAGGGTCTGTCGCCATTCGGCAAGACGCTGATTGCAGAAATGAACCGACTCGGGGTCATGGTCGACGTTTCCCACGTTTCCGACGCTACGTTTTGGCAGGTGATCGAACTTTCAAAAGCGCCGGTGATCGCCTCGCACTCGTCGCTACGCCACTTCACTTCCGGATTCGAGCGCAATCTTACCGACGAGATGGTGACGGCGCTCGGAGAGAACGGTGGTGTCGTGCAGATCAACTTCGGCACCGGCTTTCTCACCGAAGCCGGACAGCAATACCGGACTCAATCACGCAAAGACGCGCTCGCGTACACGTTCACCCATCAGCTCGAGCCCGGCGATCCCGATTTGATCAGTTTTCTCGCAGACTACCGTTTGGCGCATCCCTACCCCTTTGCGACGGTCGACGACGTGCTCGATCACTTCGACCGGGCGGTGCAACTCGCGGGCATCGACCACGTCGGCATCGGCTCCGACTACGACGGCGTGGGCGACTCGTTGCCAACGGGATTGAAAGACGTCAGTCAGTACCCAAACCTGGTGGCCGGGTTCTTGGAGCGCGGGTACGACAATGAAGCCATTGCCAAATTATTGGGCGGCAATCTCATGCGTGTGTGGCGCGCGGTGGAGGCAGTGGCCGCGCAGCAGGGTAACGCGCCTCAGTGCAGTACGTAGCGACTAGCCTTGGCGCACCAGCGTGCAATGTTCTCGTTTCAATAGGCGCTCTAAATAGGCCAGCAGATTTGGAAACTCACCCAGTAAGTCCTGCTCGCGACCAAAATTGATTGTGTAGCTCACGATAATGTCTGTAACTGTGAAGCGACCTTCAATGAGGTAGTTTGCGTTTCGCAATACTGCATCTAACGCCGCCGCACTGCGCTTAAACATCATCGCGTTTTGTTCGATGATCGCGGGCACGTGCTGGCTTTTGGGTAACACGAAGTCCACTGAGTTGAGTTCGGTGCTCCAGACCCAGGGTTCCATCTCGGTCAGGGCGAAACAAACCCACTGATCATGCAGGGCGCGGGACCACGTGCCCGGCTTAGCGACCAGGTCTTGTTCGGGTACCAAGTCTGCTATGGCCGTTGCGATTGCGGCAGATTCAAACAAGGGCCGCCCATCAATGATCGCGGCAGGTAGCTTACCAAGAGGATGAATCTTCTTTAGCTCTTCGCTACCAATGATTGCCGGGGCGTTACCAATCGATTCATATTCCAGGCCTGCTTCTTGCAGCGTCCAACGACACCGAGCCGATCTAGTAGGGCCCAGTTCGAAAAGCTTGATGTTTGGCATGGGTTGCAACTCTCCGCAGCGTGGTTCCGATATTGATCTCTTTGCTCACTGTAGCGTTAGGCCGACTCGCTGGTCTGCAATTCACAATCGGAGCCTCTGAGCTTCCTAGCGGCCTTCGCCTTCTCTCCAGCGTCGGTCAGTGTTTCCATTTGTTCCAAACGCCTGAGCGCTTGCTCAAACCTAGGATCACATCGGATGGGGGCCCAGAATTTGTCAAATCTCAAGCTGTCCCCCATCAGGCTGTTATGATTTTCAATAGCAGTGTCAATCGATTTGAACACGCCTTCATAGTCGGCCAAGGAAAGATAACCCGTCGCAAGAAAATATTGATTTACCAAGGCAGGTTGTATGCTGGCCAAAATGTCTCTGGCTCTTGCTTCTTGGTTCGTATTGGCATACGCGGCGATATAGGATTCAGGAACTACGATGCCGTCCAATTTCCAGGCTTCGTCTATTAAGGGTCGCGCCTCTTCGAATCTACCTAATTTAACCAGCGCATCCCACCGAACCCATAAAAGGTCTGCTCTGGCTCC
>CBDTZM010000342.1:0-3459 GCA_965364915.1 uncultured Pseudomonadales bacterium
ATAGTGAAAACGACCATTTCGCACCTTTGCTAGGCACTTGGCACGTCGAAGCTCGACGCCTGCAGCGCGACGGGAAAACCTGGGTGCCGAGTGAACATCCAGCCGAGTGGCGTTTCTACCGCATCCTCGACGATCAGGCGATTCAGGACGACTGGATCGACCCGGCACCGCACATCGACGTTCCCGAAGCGGCGAGAACCTTCGGCACCAACATTCGAATCTACAACTCCGAACTGGAGGCCTGGGAAATGGCATGGATCGCCACGACGGCGCGAAAAGCCCTGACGTTCACAGCGACGTTCGCGGAAGGCGAGATCGTCATGCGCGCGCTTGGCGTGACACCAGAACGGCGCAACATCTTCCACAACTTCACGGCAAACCGTTTCTCATGGCGGCAGGAATGGACCTTCGATGGCGGGGAGAGCTGGACGCCGGTAGTTTACATGGAGGCTACAAGAACGGCTGAATAAAACGGCGAGCGACCTGCGCCATCTCGTCGAACACATCGAGCGGGTTGGTGCGGGTGCGTTTGAGAATCTTGTACGAGTGGTCGGCGGTTTCTAACCAGTGCAGTTCGGCGTTGGGCAATGCGGCAACCGTCTGCGATAAGAGTTGGGGGTCGGCGAGCGCATCGCGAGTGCCGCTCAGAAACAACATGGGTGCCTCGATGTCGGGCAAGTGCGCGGCGCGAGTGACGGACGGCTTCTTGGCCGGATGCAAGGGGAACGACGCGAACACCAACCCGCGCACATCCAACCCCAACTCAACGACCGCGTGGGACGCCATGCGCCCGCCGAAGCTGTGCCCACCGAGAAACAACGGCAACCCCGCACCGGTGTGCCTGGCAAGCGCGACGGCTTCGCCAATGGCGCGTATTGCCACGGGTTTGCCGTCCACCCGGTGCGCCTTTCGCTCCATGAACGGAAAGTTGAACCGCAGCGTCGCAATGCCGACCTTCGCGCATGCCTCGGCAATCGCAACCATGCTGCTGTGTTGATATCCGGCGCCGGCGCCATGGGCCAACACCCATTGCGCGACCGGATCGTCACCGGCCAGCCACGCGCCGCTCAAACCACCGCCCTCGAACGGGACGACCAGGTTGGAGACCGTCACGGACGTTGCTTCGCCGGGTTCGGGGCCCGCTAACCGGTCGGCAGTTCACTCACATTCGTGATGATCTTGCCCACCAGGCCGTAGTCGAGAGACTCCTCAGCACTCAGCCAATGATCGCGATCGGTATCCTGTGCGACCTTCTCCAGCGGTTGTCCGGTTTGTTCGGCAATGATCGCGTTGATCCGTTCGCGGGTTTTGACGATTTCGCGTGCGTGGATCTCGATGTCGCTCGCATCGCCACCAAAGCCACCCGCGGGTTGGTGAATGAGAAACCGCGTATTCGGCAGGCAATACCGGTTGTCCTTTGCCGTCGCCAGGTAGATGTGCGTGGCGATGCTGCCCACCCAGCCCGTACCGACAATGCGTACCGTGGGTTTGATGTAGCGAATCATGTCGAAGATCGTGTCTCCGGACTCCACATGACCACCGGGCGAACCGATGAAGATGGTAATCGCATCGTCCGAATCGAAAGATAGGCTTAATAGCTTCTCGGCGGTGCGCTGTGCAAGGTCTTTGGTAATCTCGCCAAAGATCGTCAACGTGCGATTCTTCAACAGCGAGTTCTCGAGCATGTTGAACTGTTTGGCCGCCTCGTTGATGTCCTGCTCGCTATCAAGCTTGGTCATTACATTCTCCTGTGAATCAGTCGCCGCGCCGCCCGAGGGCGCACCTGCGGTTTCTGCTATAAACTTACCGGCCGGAGATTCTACATGAGGGGGGCACGTGCCGTTAGTACCAGAGTACCAAGCCATGTTCGAGGCGCTGGCCGAGGAACCGGGACCGGCGATCACGGAACTAACGCCGGAGCAGGCTCGCGAGATGTACCGGATGATGCGCCCTGCGAATCCGGAACTCGTCGTCGGCGCGGTCGAGGACCGCATCATCCCTGGCCCCCACGGTGACATACCGATGCGCATCTACACGCCAGATGGGGCAGGACCTTTCCCGGTTCTCGTCAATTTCCACGGTGGCGGTTGGGTTTTCGGTGATCTAGACACCGCCGACGGGGTGTGCCGAGATATCTGCCGTACGGCCGGGTGTGTCGTCGTGTCCGTGGACTACCGCATGGCGCCGGAACACCTGTTTCCGGCCGCCGTGGAGGACAGCTATGCGGCCACCTGCTGGGTGGCAGACAACATGAGCGCGCTGAACGGCAACGGCCGGTTGGCGGTCGGCGGCGAAAGCGCCGGCGGCAACCTCGCCGCTGTCATGTGCCTGAAGGCTCGGGACGACAGCGGACCCGACATTCATTTTCAGCTGTTGCTCTATCCGGTGGTCGATGCGGACATGACGCGCCAATCGTACATCGACAATGCAGAAGGTTACTTGTTGGAGACGAGTACCATGCATTGGTTCTGGGACTACTACTGCCCCGACGTAACCCAACGCCAAGACCCGCTCGCTTCGCCAATGCGGGCTGCAAGTCACGCCGATCTACCGCCGGCGTTGGTGGTCACGGCCGAATTCGACCCTTTACGTGACGAAGGAGAGCTTTACGCCGAGACGCTGAGAGCCGCCGGTACCGAAGCCCAGGCCGTGCGCTACGACGGGTTGGTGCACGACTTCTTTGCCACCGCACAGATGTTCGAAGCGAGTCGACCCGGTTTCGAACACGCCTGCAAAGAGCTTGCCCAACAGCTCGCCCTGGATTAGGAGAGGCAGTACGGTCGGGCTGAACGCTTAAACTTCAGCCCGGCCGAATTTCTAGGGATCGATTCGTGCGGATGCGTACCCGGACACGACGACCGCGCCGTCCTGATTGGTGGTTTCTACTTTCAGGTTGACCACCGGCTCACCGTCTTCCTCGGTAATCTCGTCGACTGTCGCGGTTGAATTCAGGCTGTCGCCCGGCCATACCTGGCTGGTGAAACGCACGCCGAACTTCTTCAACCGCCCGTCACCCACGTAGTTGGTGATCATGCGTCCCGTCATCCCCATGGAGAGCATGCCGTGGGCAAATACCGACGGGTACTTGGCAACCTCTGTCGTGAACACCTCGTCGGTGTGCAGTGGGTTGTAGTCCCCGGATGCGCCTGCATATTGGACGATCTGAGTGCGCTTGAGATCCTCTACCAGACACTCGGTGTACGTGTCGCCAACGCTCAATTCGCTTGCTTTCAATGCCATGATCGACTCCTCCTACAGGTCCACCGGGCGTTCGGTACGAACCCCGACACCGCGCGCTGTGATGACGAGTTCTCCGTTCTGATCCCGATATTCGGTCACGCTCTCAGAGAACACCAACTTACCCGAGCGTTTTCCTTGTTTTTCCCAGGTTTTACCGGGTTTCGTCTCGCCGGTGAGTACGTCTCCCGGGCTGATGTGGCGGTGGTATTCGAAGTGCTG
>CBDTZM010000343.1:0-3438 GCA_965364915.1 uncultured Pseudomonadales bacterium
CCCAACACCCGCCGGTAGACCCAACAGCCAATAGCGCAACCGCCGGGTGAGTTGCTTTTGGAAGTTTTTCGGCTCGCCGCCCGCTGCCATCAACGCCTGGGCGACGAAACACGTTTGCTCGGTATCGTCGGACACCATGCCGTAACGCCATAACAATCGATGGCGATCCGGCGCCCCGAAAATCCGTTGCGCGCGACGGCGGGAAAGACCCTCGTAGGGTAGACCAAGCGCGTCGCCGACTGCGGTACCGAGAAGGCAGCCGACGATCTGTTTTTCCTCGAGCTGTGACAAACTCTGCTACCGAAACGCAGTGAAGAGGCCGGATTTGGGCGTTGAGTTAGCCGGTCGGTTCTACCCCCGCTGACTCGTCGGTTACCGCCGGCCGTGAATCTGCTGTCGCAACCGTCTTGGCATCCAAGTCGACGGACACGCCTTTGCCGTCAGTCAGTTCGCCTAGAAACTCCGGCAGTTCCATGCCCGCCATTTTGGCAAGTTCGTGCATTGAGGGAAGTGCATGGGTGAGCCCACCGAGAAAATTGCCAACGGCGTTACCATCGCCGCCGTCGTAGACGACCACTTTCTCGAAATCGATATTGCTGATCGCTTGCGCTTGAGCCGCGACAATGGAATCGAGTTTATCGACGATCATGAGTCGACCTGCTGCATCGGGACTGCCGTCGGCCGACGCCACAATGGCTTGGAAACCCTCCGCCATTTTGGTGAGAATCTCTCGACGACCTTGAGCCTCGCCTTCGAGTTTTGCCCGCAACGCTTCACCTTCGGCTTCACCGGCCAGTACCGCTTTGGATTTTTCACCCTCGGCTTCCGTGGTGACGCGATCGCGCTCGATTTCTGCCGGTACCACCACGTCGGCAAACTGAGACGCCCTATCGCGTTTCGCACGTGCCTCTTCGGCGGTTTTTTCGGCTTCGTAACCTTCTTGCTCTGCCGCAGCGTTTTTGACGGCTTCCGATGCGTCGCCAAGACGCTGCGCTTCCGCTTTCGCCACCCGTAGTTGCGCTTCGGAATCCGCCTCGATGGCTTTCGCTTCGTTCTCACCGGTAATTGCCTTGGCGTTGGCGTCCGCCACCCGCACGCGCTGATCTTGTTCCGCTTCGGCAGAGCCAACCGCACCGTCGCGATCCTGTTGAGCTACCTCGACGCGCGCTTGGTTGATGGCTTCCGCTGCCGCGCGTTGGCCAAGCGCCTCGATGTATCCCGACTCATCCGTGATATCTGAAATGTTGACGTTGATGAGACGCAGTCCGATCTTGATGAGCTCGGACTCGATGTTGTCGAGCACGCGGGACTCGAACGTTTCCCGATCGCCGTTGATCTCTTCGATGTCCATTGTGGCAATCGTTGCACGCAGCTGACCGAAGATGATGTCTTTGGCCGTCTCTTCGATTTCCGAGGTATTGAGAGACAACAAACGCTCCGCCGCGTTGTTCATGAGCTCTCCCGTGGTACCGATACCGAAAGTGAAACGCGACGGCACGTTGACGCGAATGTTTTGCTTCGACAGCGCGCCTTCCAGTTTGATGTCGACGGTCATCGGCGTCAGGTCCAGGAATCGAAAGCCTTGAATAACCGGCCAAATGAAGGTGGTGCCGCCATGGATGGTCTTGGCCGATAGAGAGCCACCGATCTGTCCATACTTCACGAGTATTTGGTCGGACGGACACGTTTTGATACGTTTCGTGACGGCGAGAATGGCTGCAACGAAAACGAACGCAACAACGACGATCAGAATGAGTGTATATGGCATTAGTCAGTGTCTCCTGTGTGTCTGTAAGCAGCCACCACTAGCTGACTGCCCGAAATATCGAGCACGGTGACCGCTGAATTGCGTTGCAGCGCATCGCCGTCGGTGACCGCGTGGTACTCTTTCAACCTTCCCTGTATCAAGACCCGCGCCTTGCCAATGCCCGTGCGGCGCTCAGGAATAACGAGCGTGACAGTGGCTTGTTGATCGATCGCATTCTCGAGTTTGACGTTGCCTTCGTGCTTCAGCTTCGACATGCCAAACAGCAACACCATGTTGATGGCGACGAAGAACGAACCCACCATCGAGCCGCCAGTAGCCACGAACAGTGGATGCGTGAGTCCCCAGTCGTACACCATGAGACCCCCCCATGAGAGCCCCATGAGAAACGACACACCGTTGCGAATGGTGAAGATGTCTCCGAACGAATACCCATCATCGACGCCATCACCGCCATCGGTGTCTGCATCATCATCCGTGATGCCGAGTAGCGTCATGAAAAATTGAATCGTAAAGATGAGCGTCGAGCCGACGCCGGTCGTGAACAGAAATTGTTCGATACCGGAAAGGCCATCGAACCATTCAGTCATGAACTATCTCTCCCAACAAGTGCAACCTGACAAGAGCATACCATCTACGGATTGAAGAACTCTGCAGAGAAAACCGGTTGCGGTGGAGGCGCCACAGCGTCGCTATAGCGGGCCTGATGGGCGTCAGCGGCTCGATTTCGAGAAACGCGACAATTGTCACAGTATGACTGGGTCAATTAGGTAACTTATGACACATGATTTTCTCGGTCGACCTATACAACGCCAAACCGGCCTACCAGCAGATTACCGACGCCGTGCGTCAAGCGATCGCATTGGGTTCGTTGAAGTCCGGTGACCGCCTGCCACCCATTCGCGAAACCGCGATTCAGACCCGGGTTAATCGCAACACCGTTAGTCGAGCCTATCTCGAACTTGAACACCTTGGGTTAGTGCAATCCCGCCAAGGCTCCGGGTGCTTTGTGGCCGAGTGTGGCGCAGAACACGAACAACTTGCACGGCGCGCATCGGTTGTCGAAAAAATCGGCGAACTTCTCACCGAATCGCGCCTATCGCGACTCTCGACCAGAGAGTTACTGAAGTTGGTCAAAACCGAGGCCGGCAAGATCGACGCGACCACTCAAGGAGCAGACAAATGACAGATTGGGCAATCGAAACCCAAAACCTCGGCCAACGCTTTGGCGATACCTGGGCGGTTCAAGGTCTTGATCTGCAGGTTCCCCGTGGTTCCGTGTTCGGATTGTTGGGCGAGAACGGCTCCGGCAAGTCGACGACCATACAAATGCTGATGGGCTTACTGCCACCCACCGAAGGTTGCACAAACGTTCTCGGCTTCGACCCGGTCACGGAAGACGTGGCGGTCAAATCGAACGTTGGATATGTCGCCGAACATCACGGCTTCTACGAGAACATGCGTGTGAAAGACATCGTCGCGATGATCGCCGCCTACCACACCACGTGGAACGATTCCGTGCGCAGCGAACTGCAACGCGAGTTTCTGAGCAATGGTGCGCGGCTAATGGATCTCGAAGAGGACGGGGTTTTCCGCTTCTGGGACGGTGACGAGCTAGAACGGCTCGTGCGCGATGCTGGATTCGTCGATGTGGCGACGGAAATGGCTCTGGG
>CBDTZM010000344.1:0-3416 GCA_965364915.1 uncultured Pseudomonadales bacterium
GGGACCCAGGACACCGCCCGTGAAACCGTCGGTATCGAAATTCCCGAAGTCGGCGCAGACTACTTGCGCGGAACGTCGCCTCAATCGATCGGTACACGCCATGACACAGACCGACAATCTTCGTATCGTCAAAACGCGGCCGCTGATCGCGCCGGCGGTGCTTGAAGAGGAAATTCCACTCGACGCTGGTGCATCGGAGTTCGTCGCATCGTCACGCCAGACGGTACGCGACATTATGGCCGGCAGCGACAAGCGCCTGCTCATGATTGTTGGCCCGTGCTCGATTCACGACCCCGATGCCGCGGCGGAATTCGCGATCAAGCTCAAGGCACTCAGTGACACGGTGAACGAGGCGATCTTCGTCGTGATGCGCGTCTACTTCGAAAAGCCGAGAACAATCGTCGGATGGAAGGGATTGCTGAACGATCCCGACCTCGACGGCAGCTATCACATCAACAAAGGGTTGCGTCTAGCGCGCAGGCTGCTCGTCGACATCACCAATATCGGTCTGCCGGCCGGTACCGAGTTTCTCGACACCACCTTCGGCCAGTACTACACCGATCTCATCAGCTGGGGCGCGATCGGTGCGCGAACTGCCGAGAGTCAGATTCATCGGGAACTAGCTTCGGGGCTTTCCATGCCTGTAGGCATCAAAAACCGCACCGACGGCAACGTCCAAGTCGCGATCGACGCCATTCGCGCTGCAAGTCACCCGCACCTTTTCCCCTCTCTGACCAAAGAAGGCGCACCCGCTATCCTCGAGACGCGCGGCAATCCGGACTGTCACCTGGTGTTGCGCGGGGGCGACGAACCCAATCACAGTGAAGCCCACATCGCCGCCGCACTCGACGCCCTAAACGATGCCGAGCTACCGCAATCGTTGATGGTCGACTGTAGCCACGGCAACAGTCAAAAAGATGCCACTCGCCAACCGGCAATCGCCTTGGAAACTGCTGGCCTTCGCCGACAACATGCAGGTATACGCGCATTGATGGTCGAGAGCCACTTGTTAGCCGGACGCCAAGATTTACGCGGCGAGCTGACCTACGGTCAGAGCATCACCGATGCGTGTCTCGGATTCGACGACACGGAGGCGTTGTTACGAGAACTAGCAGCAAAAAGTCAATGAAGGAGAATTCATGAGCTACGAGTGGCACGATCTTCTGGGCAACCTCGGCGTCGCCATGATTCTGTGGTGCTATCTATTGCTGCAGTTGCAAAGGTTGGACATCACGGCGCTGCCTTACTCACTTTACAACGGCATTGGCGCCGCGTTGATCTTGGTTTCGCTCGTGATCGACTTCAACCTCTCGTCTTTCATCATCGAGATCGCGTGGCTCGCGATTAGCTTCTACGGCGTTGCCAGATGGTGGTCCCAGCATCGCAAACCGGCTTGACCACAATCTAGTCTACGTCATCGTCCACCGTCAGCGGGCTGAGATAACCGGACGCCAGACCTTTTCGATTCATGGCGATGCCTGTCAAACACTCACGCACCGCACGATCCGCGTTGAGACCGGTGGTATAACCGGGATCAACCAACGGATTGAACTCGACGAGGTCAAAACCGACCAAGGCGTTGTCCGAACACAATCCGCGCAGCAATGGAAACAGCTCGCGCGGTGTTAGCCCCCCCGGTTCCGGTGTACCCGTGCCGGGCGTATACGCCGGGTCCATCACATCGATGTCGAGCGAGATGTACAAATACTCGGTTCCCTCTCGTGCTTCGGCGAGTACCCGCTGCATGACGGCAGGCCATCCGTCTCGATCGATTTCGACCATCGTGTGATAACGCATGCCGTGTTTGCGCATCCATTCGAACCCGTCCGCGCCCGGCCAATAGCCACGCAAGCCCACCTGAATGTAGTTTTTGCCCAGAATGTGACCTTCTTCGACCAGGCGTCTGATTGGCTTGCCGTGGGTGATCAGATGCCCGCGTCCAAAGTCACCCGCGTCGTAGTGCGCGTCGAAATGAATGACGCCGACGTTCTCTTTACCGTAGACGTCCGCAATACCGGCGACGTTGGGGTACTCGAGCGAATGATCGCCGCCGATGATCACCGGTATGGCACCCGCCTCCGCGATCTCGCGAACCATCGCGCGCACAGGTTCCATCGATCGCTCACCGCTCAAGTTGTCGATGGGTGCATCGCCGTAGTCAACCACTTTGAGATCTTTGGTCCAGTCGACCATCACGTGCATGTGTGGGTCGGTGTACAGTCCCCAGCCAAGATAAACATCGGCCGTTCGAAAACTTCTCGGTCCGTACGCCGCCCCGCGCATGCCGCTACCGGTGTCCAGAGGCGCGCCCATGATGGCGACGTCGACCTTGCCCGCCCTCAGATCCTCCGGCGTCAAGGCGATGGGTTGATGAAAGAACGAGGGAATACCCGAATAGCTGGGGCCTCCGTCGAAGCGCTGAATGTTGACGGGACCGGGCTCGCGCTTGTCCTTGGACATATCCCGTGGTTCTTTCCAGCGATCAATCGATTCGTCGTCGGCATCGAGTGGGATGTAGCGTTCCGGTTTCGTTTCTTCGGCGACCAGGCCCATAGACTGCGAACATAACAAAGCGACTAAAAGCCAACGTTTCATCTAATTCCCCAATAAATGACGTTTAGAAAATTTTCGAGCCTATCGTGTCAGGCCGGCCTATACGTCAACATCACGCGCGAACCTTCGCTCAGACCCTTACGAAAGCGCGGCCCCCACAAGACCCATTGCAGAGGATACTTATCACCCATGGCATCGAGGGCGCGCGCCTGCTCGATGGGATCGGTCTCGATGCTAGCGACGGCGTCCACCATCGGCAGATTCTTGTAACGGCCGTCGGTGTTTCCCCAAACCCCAAGATCACCGATCCATATCCGCGAGCGGGTCAAGCCTTGGCGAACCGCGCGCGCCCGCCAGGCGTCGACTGCGGTGACGACATACATCGTCATGCCGATATGGGAAAACCACACTTCGGCTTGACAGCGACTCTCGGTGCCGTTGGATCTAATCGCTGTCTGGTAGATGACATCGGATTCATCCATTGCGGCGAGCAGTGCGTCGTCGCCGCGTGCCAGTTTTGGACTTAGTGCGGCGATCGCGGCCGTTCCGAGCCAGGTTCGTCGAGTAATCATGTTGCGCTCCGTTGCTTGCTGTTTGTGTCTTTGGGCCGATTTTTAGACGTTGACCGAGTCGATTCGTTCGGCAAGTTTCTGCGACCAGACTTTAGGGCCTTCAATGTGTACCGATTCGCCACGCAAATCTACCGCAACCGTTACCGGCATGTCTTTGACTTCGAACTCGTACACCGCCTCCATGCCAAGTTCCGGAATCGGCCGCACTCTGGATGAGATATTCTTGCTTGATGACCGTCATGTGTTTGAGTCTTGGGTCTCTAGAGCCCAACCGTATTAGTCATCCGGTCG
>CBDTZM010000345.1:0-3414 GCA_965364915.1 uncultured Pseudomonadales bacterium
CGCAAGGGCCGCAGGGGCTTTGCGACTGTGGCAGCGGGGCATGGATCCGAGTCGCGGATTCGGCGCCACGGCGATGCGCGCGCCCAGTACGCGTTTCAACCGGCCGATAGAAGCATCGCGCACATACGCGGTCGGCGAACTGCCGCTGCATGACGTCAAGGCACTCGGCAAGTCCTTTGGCGCGACGTTGAACGACGTGTTTCTGGCAATCTGCGGCGGCGGTCTGCGTCGCTACTTTGCGCGCCTGGGTGAAAATCCGGCCGAGCCGTTGCTGGCGGGATGTCCGGTTTCGCTGAGGAAGCCCGGTGATCATTCGCTCAACAACCAAGTGACCATGATGCAGGTGGACCTGGGCACCAACATCGACGACCCGGTGCAACGTCTCGGTGCAGTCGCCGCATCGACCCGAATTGCCAAATCAGTGACCGCGGATGCGGCGGACCTGTTGCCTTCCGACGTCGCACTGCCTGGCTTACCGGGTCTCCTCGGTGGGTTAGCGGAAACTTCGGAACGCCTCGGTTTGGCCAACCCGCCTTTCAACGTGGTGGTTTCCAACGTACCGGGCCCGCGGGAGACGCTGTATTCCAATGGGGCCAAGATGCTCACCCATTACCCAGTGTCGATTCCGGCCCACGGTATGGGCGTCAACATCACCGTGCAGAGCTATACCGATGGGTTGTATTTTGGTGTCACGGCATGTGCGAGCGTGCTGCCCGACGCCGATCGTCTCAGAGACGACATGATGGCGGAGTACGATGCGTTTCAATCCGCCGTCTTCGGAGACGCAGTGGGTGAGGTCGACCTTCCCGATGTGGCGGCGTTCAAGTTGCCTCCCGTGTACGAGAATCCCTTGCCAGCCGGGCAAGTCGTCGAGCCGACGGGTGCCGGTTGGGAACGGGTTGCTTAACGAGGTTCAGAGAGCGGAAGATGGGGTACATCCAACACGGAACGTTCCATGGCCATGCACGACATCCGCTACCCCAACGAGACCGACGAATACCGCCTCAGACGCAACGAATTGCTTGAAGCCGAGATGGAACTACGGGCCAAGATCGAAGCTGTCGCCGCGCTCAGGCGCGGGCTGCCGATCGGTGGATTGGTCGAAGACTACGTCTTCGATGGCGTCGACGGCCCGGTTCGACTGAGCGAGCTGTTTAAGGAAGGCAAACAGACCCTGATCCTCTACGCGTACATGTACGGACCCGATGACGATGCGCCTTGTCCGATGTGCACGTCGTTTCTGGACGGCGCCAACGCCTACTACCCCCACGTCAGTCAACGCGTCAACTTCGCCGTGGTTGCGCACGGCCCGATCGACCGCGTTCGCGCGGTTGCCGAGGCCCGAGGTTGGCAGCATCTTCCGGTGCTATCGTCCGCACACAACTCGTACGCGAATGACTACGTTACCCAGACGCCCGACGGCGCCCAACAATTTCCCAAATGCCACGTATTCGTGAAACGGGACGACGGCGTTCATCATTTCTGGGCGTCAGAGATGTTCTTTGCACCGTCAGACCAGCATCCGCGCCACATTGATATGCTTTGGCCGATATGGCACTACTTCGACCTGACCCCGGAAGGTCGCGAGAACTGGATGCCGTCGCTCGACTATCGCGGCTAAGCAAGAACGCGACGCGTACTGCAAAAATGTGCGGCTCGTTGTTGACACCCCCACGGCGCAAGCGCAGTATCCGCGCTCCTTTGAACCGTTGGCCACGTGTTAAGCGTGATTGGCTTGAAATGACTCTTAGTTTGCACAAAAAACCGACCTCTTCGGGCGCTCTTGCGACGGGCGTGCTGACGATGTGCCATTTCATTGTGCCCGGCAGAGGCGGCTCTAGCGGATAATCGACGACACAACGACAAGTTTCGAATCGAACCCCGAAGAGCCGCAAGCCTTCGGGGTTTTTCGTTTATGGGCTCTTTTTGGGAAGAGGGCGATGGGTAACATCGAAAGATTACAGAACAATGTAGGACGAACGCTGCTTTTGGGATTCTTCCAGGTATTCCTGGTGATCATGCCCATCGCCGTGCCGTTTTTTCAGAGCAAAGGCCTGTCCATGCAGGAGGTTTTCTCCTTGCAGGCGCTGTTTGCCATGGTCGTGTTGCTCGCCGAAGTTCCCTCGGGCTACGTCGCTGATCTCATCGGCCGTAAGCAAACGTTGGTCATCGGTGCATTATTCGGCGGCATCGGTCATACGTTGCTGTTGAACGCGGACGGGTTCTGGACCTTGGCTTTGTTCGAGGCCGCGCTCGGCATTAGCCATAGCTTGATCTCCGGTGCCGATCTTGCGTTGTTATACGACACCGAGTTGGCGCTGGAGCGTGACGAAGAAACGCAACGTCAGGTCGTTGGCAGGCTTTATTCGATGCGCACGCTTTCGGAGGCGGTCGCGAGTCTGGCCTGCACATTCGTTCTGCTGTGGTGGACCATGGACGGCGCAGTGTATTTGCAGGTTGCGGTCGGCTGGTTGCCGTTAGTCATCTCGATCACCTTGATCGAGCCGCCGGGGCATAGGCTGGTGGCAGACAGTCACTCCCAAAACATGCTGCGCATCCTCAAGGTTTTGCTGGTCGACAGTCACATCCTGCGCTTGGTGTTCGCGGCCCTGTGCGTCTGGAGCTTGACCACGTTTTACGCGGTTTGGCTAATACAGAAGCTTTGGGAGCAGCAGGGTATAGGTCTCGAACACTTCGGCTATCTATGGGCTGCGCTGACGCTCGTGGCGTCGCTTGCGGGTCGCTGGGCGCACAAGCTCGAGGATGCGATCGGTGCGCCCGGCCTACTGTTGCTGGTTGGGCTGACCCCTGCAGTTGGCTATGTGGGTCTAGACAGTTTTGGCATCGTCGGTGGGTTGTTGGCGAGCACCACGTTCTTCTTTGCACGTGGTTGCGGCCTCGTGATCTTGCGCGACGCTTTCAACAGGCGCGTGCCAAGTGAGTTCCGGGCGACCGCCAACTCGCTGGCGAGCTTTGGCTTTCGCGGTGCGTTCGTCCTCACCGGCCCCGTCATCGGGCAGGTTTTCGACCTGTGGGGCATGAGCACGACGTTGATGCTGTTAGCGGGATCGACGCTCGTGATATTCGTCGCGCTCATCGTGCCGTTGATCTTCGCGGCGAAGGCGCAGCAACCGGCGGTGGCTAGCTGAAGGGCCCATCGGCTGCATTCACGGCCTTGCTAGTTTGGCGTGCGAAGTTGAGCCAAACGCGCAGGGCCGAGTTCGCCGCAACAATTGTTAGGCGTACTTGTCGTCATACACATCCTTAAACGCGAGCATCTCGCCGATGCGATTCTCCGCGCCGTCGGGAAAGCCACAACGTTCGGCGAAATCCAGAGTATCTCTGTAGGTCCCAAAAATGCGGTCCCAGATTGGAATGTCAGATCGGAAGAGCGTCGTGTAGGGAAAGAGTGTA
>CBDTZM010000346.1:0-3413 GCA_965364915.1 uncultured Pseudomonadales bacterium
GCTCTGCAGACCGAGATCGAGGTCCCACTGAGGTGGTACGCGCAATCGCGTGGCAACGGACGGTTTGGCTGCATCGCGGGGCAAACGAACTGCCTCATCACTCAAGCGAATCGGTGGCGGATTGCGTGGCGGTGCTTGTGGATTGTTAGGCAACGAGGCTGGTTCGAGCGCACTGTCATCATCGAGCAGGCGCCAGTATTGAATGCCTTGGGAATCGGCACGGCGCGCGATAGGCGCCGTATCTCCGGTGGATTGCACGCGGTACCACGTAGCATCCGAGCGTTGCGTTGCGGTAACGACGATCGTCGCACCCAACAAGGTCTCGAGACGCGACGCCCAGTTTGCTGCGTTTTGCGCGTTTCGGAAACTACCGAAGACGATCGCGCGGGGCGCGGGGACGATGGCCGCCTCAGCGCCGTGGAGATCGATGGCAATCCCGCTCGAGGCAAGCAGGAGTACCGCCAAAATCAAACGCTTCATTGTGCCCGGCGCAGACTGTTGGTACTGAAGTCCCGCTCGTCGGTTAGACCGGTGCGAAAGCGAAAATTCTCCCAGATCAGCTCCGTGCTTTTGTGCGTCTGGTGATTCTGCATGAGCATCCGCGCAGCCTTCCAGAACTTGCCCTCATGTAGTTGGTACTTCGTCATGGTCAGCGTCTTGAGCAGGCTGTTCTTGCGATCGTAATAGTCGATTTTCTGCACGCGATACTCGGCTTCGTCCAACCAGACAACCTGTCGCGTGTATCCCGAGTACTCGTCTTTGGGTGTTCTCGTGACGACGAAACAGGGTTCGCCTTCCAACACCTCGTTGGACTCGTACCGATAGTCGAATTTCTCCACCTCCTGCGCGGTCAAGTCTTCGAAGGCAAACTCGCTGCTCAAGAACGGTCCGGATTTGTTGCGCGAGGCGATCTTCTTCACGCGCTTCATCGCCGGTAGGTACAACCATTGATCGTCTTGTGCGAATTTGTGACTGAAGCTCAACAGCGCGCTGCCTCGAACCACCTTGGGCGTATCGAAGATCACGAGCAACTTGTCGCCGTCATCCGGCACTTCGAGCTGTTTTATGCGCAGTTGGCGAATGCTCTCGTCACCACGGCCAGTGCGCAAGATCATGGTCAGCTCGACCTCTAAATCCTGGAAGCCCGACTCGCGCGCATCGGCTTGCTGGAAGATCTCGAGACCTCGGTCCTCGAGGGTCAAAGCCAAGGCCGACCATGGCGTCAGCAGCGCACAAAAGTAAAATGCTATACAGAACAATACTTAAGCCGTCCTAACTCAGTAACTACGTTAATGGGGGATCGGCAGTTTAAGAAACCGACAAGGGCTGTGCAATCGCCTTGTGCGACACGACGTATACTGTATATAATTCCAGCTTACTGTACGTTCACACAGGTACCTGATTCCACCTGATCCCCACCAGCGCTCACCGGATGGCAAGGCATATGCAAAATCTCACCGCCAGACAAGCCCAAGTGCTCGACTTCATCAGACAACATATTAGCGATACCGGCTATCCGCCGACACGGGCCGACATCGCGGGCGAACTCGGTTTCAAGTCGCCTAACGCAGCAGAAGAACATCTGAAGGCACTGGCTCGCAAAGGTGCCATCGAGATGGTTCCGGGTACGTCCCGCGGCCTTCGGCTGCCGGAAGATCACGGGCTGCCGCTGGTCGGACGCGTGGCCGCCGGTAGCCCGATACTGGCGGAGGAACACATCGAGGAACGCGTCGACATGCCCGCCAACTTCTTCTATCCCCGTGCCGACTTTCTATTGAAGGTGCGCGGCGACAGTATGATCGATGCCGGTATTCTCGACGGCGACCTACTCGCTGTGCACAGAACGATGGAAGCGAGTAACGGACAAATCGTCGTCGCGCGTATCGAAGACGAGGTCACCGTCAAACGTTTCCAACGCACCCGCAACCGCAGCAAGGTCATGTTGCTGCCCGAAAACGAGGACTATGCACCCATCGAAGTCGACCTGCGCGAACAAGCCTTCGCCATAGAAGGCTTGAGCGTCGGCGTCATACGCCGCACCTAGCCAAACGATCGAGTCCGCGCGCCCATCTCGGACGCGCGGACCTCACTCTTTCAATCGTCTGCTCAGACGACTACTCGGGCGGTGGTACGACCCGCGTACTCATGAACAAGGCACCCCGACAGGTATGCGCGGCATCGAAACCCGCACCAATCGTGTCCACCCCGTCTGAGGACCCAAAGTCCGTGTTGCGCGCCGCAAACTGCTCAACGCTGTCATGCACGATCAGATAGGACAGATCGCTGTCAAACCCGGAAATAAACGGCGTGCGCATGAACGCAATCGCGTTCGAGTACGAGGCGATGTTTGCGACGTGCTCTGACCAGGCGCTCGCAGCCGCTCGTGCGTCCGCGACCGTCTTGCCGTCGTGCAGCTGACATCTGTACGATTCCAAGAGAGCCGGCGGCGCCGTCACAGGAGGACCTTCCCCCGCATAGATCTGCTCGCTGTAGCTAATGGCTGAATCGCAGTCGACAACATCGTCGAATCCGGCGACCGCCGCAGTAGCCGCTGAATCCGCCTGGATGGCGCTCGTCGCCCGGCCCATGGCATTCAGGTTGCCGTAGTTGCTGGTCCAGATCACGTCGTAATCCGTGTTGGAACGATATGGCACCCACAAGAACGCGCGCATCGCTGCCACGTCTTCCGAGTCGAGGTTAGCGAGCGCAGCATTGAAGTTGTCGGTCGCTGTCTGCAATTCCGCCATGCCTTGACCCGGCAGAAAATTGCATGCAAATCCTTCGACGACGGCGGGTGATTCTGCCGCACGAGCGGCGCACGTGATGAGCAAAAAACTGCCTAACAAGATCGAGATGAGTTTCGTCACGGTTGTTCTCCTGGCTTTCGGATACAAGTTCGGCAAGAAAACAGGCTGCAAACAACTACAGGCGGCTACCGCTCATTCGTTTTGGGGAACATAACGAACAAACGCACGATGCACATCCAGTCTCTCCCACTCGCAAGTGTCTGCCTCTTGAAAAGTAATTGCCACCTCAAAAACAGTTCAATTCACGTTACCATTGGGCTAGATGACAGACTTGTTAGCCAGCCTGAGTGAAGCGATCGCCAACAGCTCGTTGCGCGAGTTCGTCATCTACGCGTTGCGCAACGTACCCGGGCTACCCCCGATCGTACAAGCCGTGCACATCGTCGCCGTTGCCGTCGTGATGGGTTCCATCGTGTTCGTTAACCTACGGTTATTGGGCCTAGCGGTACCGAGTCAGCAACCGAGCGAGATGATCCGTCGCCTGGTGCCATGGACGTGGTGGGCTCTGCCTGTCTTGTTTACCTCCGGCATCGTGTTCGTGATAGCGCGACCCGTTAGGTATTTCTTCAATCCGGTCGCCGGCATCAAATTTTCGCTGCTGTTGGG
>CBDTZM010000347.1:0-3412 GCA_965364915.1 uncultured Pseudomonadales bacterium
CGATGGGCGGGGATGACCTTGGCGCGAAGTGAGTTGACGGTGACGGTTTGGATGCCGGAGACGAACCCGTAACTCGCGAGTACCGCACAGACGGCCCACGCCGCGGCCGATCCCGACATCCAGAATATGACGGCCGCCAGCACCAATAGCTGGACACGCATCAGCATGCCGTAAGTGAATGTGGTCGACAGGATCAAGGGCCGGTGGCCAACCAGCGCAGCGCCGATAAACGGCGCGGCCGTTTGCCCCAACGCTTGCAGCGAGCGTGCAACGCCGACGACGATTTCTGAGCCGGAAAGCGCGAACAGGAGATCCGGAATGAACGTCGGTGCATTGATGATGCGAAAGCCGACCTGGCTGAAAGCGCCATGAGCCACTTGCGCGGTGACGTTGCGCTTGAGGTTGTCACGGACAAAGGTGTCGGTGGTCTCAGCCAAACTGTCAGCCAAAAGAGGCGTCGTTAGAGATCATTCCTCGAGTCGCAGATACGCGAGCCACTCGGCAACCAGCGCGGGGGCGATGTCGTCGTCTTCGATTTCAATGGAAGCGTCGAGATACACCAGCAACCCGTGATGGCCCTTGGGCTCGACCTTCTTGAGTTCGAAACGCCCGCGAATACGGACACCCACCTTTACCGGTTGCACGATGCGTACCCGATCGAAACCATAGTTGAGACTGTAGGCGACGCCTTCGCTCGGCAACTGCAGCGCCTTCGACATTTCCACCAAGTGCGAGACCAGCAAAAAGCCTTGGGCGATCGTACAGCCGAACGGCGTTTCCGCTGCCGCGCGCTCCGGATCGGTGTGAATCCAACCGTCGTCCCCGGTGTTCTTGGCATGTAGATCGATATTGTCTTGGTCGATCACGACCCAATCAGAAACGCCGATCTCGTGTCCGACGTGCTCTTTCAACTCATCGATGTAGGCCATGTGTCGTCCTAGTCTAGACTAATGATCGTGCGGTTTCTCGACACCGGCCGGTATCCGGATCGAATCCACCAACGCGTTCACCGATGCCGGTACCGCCGCCGAGAACCGGCTGACGATTAATGCCGTGGCGAAATTGAGAGCCGCTCCCACCGCACCGATCCCTTCCGGGGAAATGCCAAACCACCAATGATCGGAGTTGTTGCTCTCGGGCGCTACGAATTTGAAGTACGCGATGTACATGAAGGTGAACAAAAGCCCTACCAACATGCCAGAGATGGCACCTTCCTTGGTGGTGTTCTTGTTGAAGATACCAAGCAGAATCGCCGGGAACAACGAGGCAGCCGCGAGCCCGAAAGCGAACGCCACCACCTGCGCGACAAAGCCGGGCGGATTGATCCCCAGGTACCCGGCGATGACGATCGCCGTCGCGGCCGCTATGCGCGCGTAAAACAATTCTTCGCGCTCGGTTATGCCTCGTGCCAAGGTCTTCTTGAGCAGATCGTGTGATACCGATGCAGATATGACCAGCAGCAATCCTGCCGCGGTGGAAAGCGCGGCCGCCAGCCCGCCGGCGGCTACCAACGCAATGACCCACCCCGGCAGTGCTGCGATTTCCGGATTCGCTAGCACCATGATGTCGCGATCGACGTAAACTTCGTTGTTGTTGTCGTTGCGCTCGTTGATGACGACTCGCTCGCCTCGTGACCCGCGGTCGTCGTCGAAGCTAGGGCTACCGATGAACGCCGCACCCGGCGCGTACTGAATTTTACCGTCGTCGTTCTTATCCACCCAACTGACTAGGCCGATGTCTTCCCAACGTTTGAACCAGGGATCGACTTCCTCGTAAGCGGTGTCGTGAACCGTGTCGACGAAGTTGAGCCTCGCGAAGGCCCCGACTGCCGGTGCCGTGGTGTACAGCAGCGCGATGAAGAGCAGTGCATAACCCGCGGACAGGCGGGCGTCCGACACGCTTGGGACCGTGAAGAAGCGCACGATAACGTGCGGCAATCCGGCCGTGCCAATCATGAGCGCCAAGGTGATGGCGAACACGTCGATCATGTCTTTGGAGCCGTCGGTGTACGGACCAAAGCCAAGTTCGACGAGCGTGCGATCGAGTTTATCCAACACCGTCAGGCCGCTGCCGTCGTTCACTTCGGCGCCGAGTCCGATTTGCGGAATGGGAATGTCGGTGATGAGCAGCGAGATAAAGATGGCCGGCACCAGGTAGGCGAAAATCAGCACGCAGTATTGTGCGACCTGGGTGTAGGTGATGCCCTTCATGCCGCCGAGGACCGCGTAGAAGAACACGACGGCCATGCCGATGATCACTCCATAAAGGATTGGCACGTTGAGGAACTGACTGAAGACGATACCGACACCCCGCATCTGGCCGGCGACGTAGGTAAACGACACGACGATCAGGCAGATGACCGCAACGACCCGGGCGCCGTTCGAGTAGTATCGGGTGCCGATGAAGTCCGGCACGGTGAACTCGCCGAATTTGCGAAGATAGGGCGCGAGCAGCAGTGCCAATAACACGTAGCCGCCGGTCCACCCCATGAGGTAGACGGTGCCGTCGTAGCCCATGAAGGCGATGATGCCCGCCATGGAGATAAAGGAAGCGGCGCTCATCCAGTCAGCGGCAGTCGCCATGCCGTTGGCGATGGGATGCACCCCGCCGCCTGCAACGTAGAACTCGTTAGTCGATGCGGCTCGGGACCATATGGCGATGCCGATGTAGAGCCCGAAGCTGCCGGCGACGAATATATAGGTAAGGGTTTGGACTTCCATGCGGGCTACACCTCGTCATCGTCGACGCCGTACTCTCGGTCGAGACGTTTCATGCGCCTCGCGTAGACGAAGATCAGAATGATGAAGACGTAGATGCTGCCCTGCTGGGCCCACCAGAAGCCGGTTTTGAATCCGAAGAACGGAATCTGATTGAGCAGGTCGACCAACAGAATGCCGAATCCGAACGATACGGTGAACCAGATGACGAGCAAGATGCTCATGAGCTTGATGTTGGCTCGCCAATACTCACTCGCGCGCGAAGCGCCCTGGTTTTCGTCGTTGGTCATGATCTTCCCCCTTGAAGCACTAGATTCCAAAATACACTAGATTCTAATCGAAATCGTATTGCCGCCCCCGTCGAAGGTAACCAGCAGAAAGTTCATTGTCGGATATTGGAGTCAGTCGCCTCAACATACGGTCTCCCTTGGCCCACTTCTCATCCGCATGGGTGTAGCTAAACGCCTTGTACTTAAAGTAAGACAAGCTAGTCCCTGAGCCAACGTGTTACCGGAAATCTAACCCATCAGTGAGTGGAGGAACACAGGCAAACG
Source organism: uncultured Pseudomonadales bacterium (assembly GCA_965364915.1). GTDB lineage: Bacteria > Pseudomonadota > Gammaproteobacteria > Pseudomonadales > Azotimanducaceae > Azophilus. The sequence goes on from CBDTZM010000347.1 coordinate 3,272, forward strand.
GGTCCCATCTGGAGGAGCGGCGGCGCGCTGATCTGAGCGTCCGCTTTTCTTGCTCCTAGAATATTGCCCCGTGTGCAATTTCCTATATTACCGCCAGAACCAGAAAAGTAATTACGACGCCTATGTGATCTCGTCTGCTAC
>CBDTZM010000348.1:0-3411 GCA_965364915.1 uncultured Pseudomonadales bacterium
TTTCGAAAACCCACAACAAGCACATTCGCGTCGTTGCCTTGAAACCAAACAAAGACCTTGCCTTCGTGAACGCTCAGTTCGAAGCGGGCCGTCTCGTCCCGATCATCGATGGACCGTACAAGCTTGAAGATACCGCGAAGGCATTGCATCGTTTTGCGAGCGCTGAGCACCTGGGCAAGATCGTGATCACGGTCGATTGACTTACAACCAACGCCGAACGTCGTTTTTATAGGTGGCATAGTCCTCGCCGAACGTCTCTTCCATCAGCAGCTCTTCCTTGACGACGAAGCGTTGGCGAATAACGAAGAAGAACGCGGGCAACACGATCCACGGCAGGGGCTCGTTGCACACGAACCCCGTACCGATCAGAAAGGCGAACATGCCGGAGTACATTGGATTGCGCGAAAACGCGAACATGCCGTGTGTCACCAAGGCGGTCGATTCGGTGAGCGGAACGATGTTGGTGTCGGCCTTGCTGAATTGCATCGCGGCGCTCCCGGCCATGAACAACCCGACCGCCATTAGCAGCAATCCGGCCCATAGCGCCCAAGATCCAAACAACCCTAGGCTCGAGGTGTAGCTCAGCGCCACCATCGCCACCAGGGCTATGAAAAAGTAGTGAGGGGGTAGAATCTTGGGTGGTGTCACGTTGGGCCCTCCGAGACGATTTAGTGGTGGTGGTCGATCCAAGCGTCGAGATCGCCCTGTTGTTCTGTCGAAAGCTGAGTATAGAAAGCATCAACCGCGGGTCTCAACTCCGCGATCGCCTGCCCACTACGATCGAGCACCGCCTGGAAGGCCGCGAGACCATCATCCAGAGATGTCGTGTCGATTCCATTGCACGTCTCGACCGCATCCAGGCGCCAGCGTTCCAGCACGTCGATAACCGGCTCCAGCGCGACGTCCTGGGCATCGTCGAGGTCCAGTTCGGCACTGATCAGGGCGCCTATATGACGCGTATGTTTGGCGTCCAAGCGGGTACAGTGGTTGCCGTCGGCCGAAGGTCCGCCGTGACGCATCAGACCATGGGCGAGCGCGGCTTCGGGCCAAAAGGTCGAAGCGGCGAAAACGCCGATCATCGTCAGTACGGCGAGTGTGGTGAGCACGGTGGTAACCACGATCTGCATCTGGTTCATGTCGTATCCTCGAGTTTAGAAGGACCATCAGCATGCTCTCGAGTTCGGCGTCTTAGGTCTCTCGAAGGTCTCGCTCTGTAACAGTTGATTGCAAAACCGGCGTTTGGCAACAGGTTGTTACCCTCAGGAAAGCCGGCACTGGATATAATCGGCCGATGACCGAAGCGCATCGAATACTGTTGGTCGACGACGACGCGGAAATTCGTCAATTGGTCAGTACCTATTTGCAGCAGCACGGCTACAGCGTGGTCGCCGTTGCCGAAGGGCAAGCCATGCGCCGCGCGCTCGGTGGCCACGACATCGCGCTCGTGTTGCTCGATGTGATGTTGCCGGGGGACGATGGCCTGACCCTTTGCAAGGAGCTTCGTGAGGTCAGCAACCTACCGGTCATCTTGTTGACCGCGCTATCCGAAGAGAGCGATCGAGTCGTTGGGTTGGAGATCGGCGCTGACGACTACCTGACCAAACCGTTCAGCCAGCGCGAGCTGCTTGCGCGCATTCGTGCCGTGTTGCGGCGCAGCCAAGACCAGTTGGCCGTGCACCGCCTTGCACTCGATGAGTCGTATCGATTCGCCGGGTGGCGCTTGGCGCCCGCCAAACGCGAGTTGCGCAATCCGCAGGACGTAGTCGTCTCGCTAACCGGCGGCGAGTTCGATTTGCTCGTCGCCTTCGTTCGTCACCCTGGGCGCGTGTTGAATCGAGACCAACTGTTGGAACTCACCAAAGGCAGAAATGCCCAACCATTCGATCGCAGCATCGATGTGCAGTTGTCGCGCTTGCGCAAGAAACTCGGCGCGGAGGAGCTCATCAAGACCGTGCGCGGCGGTGGGTATTTGCTCTCGGTCGAGGTAGCTAATGGTTAAGCCAGCGCCGCGGGCGGCGAGTCAATTCTCTCGGGTTGCCCTAGGTATTACGGTCGGGTTCCTGTTGCTACACACCGGCTCCTATTTTTATTACTCGCACGAGCGAATGGTGGCCAATGCGGTGACGTTCGCCGAGTCGACGTTCGATCGATCGCTAGCCGTCGAGGCGTTGCGAGAGTCCCATCCCGAGGTCGTCGCGCGCTTGTCGGGCCCGGAGTTCAACCTGCAACGCATCGACAGTCCGCTCGTCGTGCCCAGCCGACCATGGCCGCACAGCGAAGAGGTGCGAGAAGGCCTGCTCGCGTACCTCGAATCCATTGAGTTTCCCCGTGCGGCAGACGTGCAACTGTGGTTCAGCATGCGTCGAGGCGACCCTAGATTGGTCATGCAGATACCCACGGAGGATCGTTGGCTCAAGGTCGAGGCACGCACCACGACCACGTCATGGGGGCATAGTGTTGTCGGTTTGTTCTGGACGACGGCGATCGCCGTCATGGTGTGGCTCGGTGTCTTGTGGGCGACGCGGCGGGTGACACGGTATCTACCGAGGTTTGCCGTCGCGGCCGAACAACTCGGGGCCATGCGCGCGTCCGACCCGTTGCCCGAAAATCGTGGCCCCAGGGAGATACGGCATGCAAGTCGTGCCTTCAATGAGATGCAACGGCGTGTGCAAACCTACCTTGAGCGACGCACCAGCATGCTCGCCGCGTTCTCCCACGATTTGAGGACTTTGATTACGCGCTTGCAGCTTCGCACTGCACTCATAGAGGATACGACTCAGCGCGCCAAGGCGGAACAGGACATCGCTCAAGTAACGGCCATTCTCGACGAGAGTCTTGCGTATGCACGCGATGAGCAAAGCCAAGAGGCTGCTACCGACATCGATCTATCGTCGTTGCTGCAAACGTTGGCGGACGCTTCGGTAGATCAGGGTCACGAAGCCAAATTTGCCGGCGCTGATGGTGTGTTGGTTACCGGCCAACCCAGTGCTCTCGGTCGAGCATTTGCAAACTTGGTGGACAACGCCATTCAGTACGGCACTAGAGTGATCGTTCGGGTGGTTGAACAGGAGGCGACCGTAACTGTCGATATCGTCGATCAGGGTCCGGGGATTCCACCGGATAAACAGGCTGCGGTGCTCGAGCCGTACGTGCGCCTGGATGCGTCGCGTAGCCGCGAAACCGGTGGCACAGGACTCGGGCTCGCGATCGTGCACAACGTTGTGACCCGCCACGGTGGAAAGCTTACCTTCCGTCAGGAGTCCAACGGCTTCACCGCCACCGTGACACTACCTCGCTAGCCCACAATGCGCTGGTTGGGGTTCATCGGTTTGTTGCTTGTAGGCCTGACGTTCGTGTCGCCGACGTCGGTGGGCGCCGGCTGGTTCTGGGACACCGGTAATTGGCTTGGAT
>CBDTZM010000349.1:0-3407 GCA_965364915.1 uncultured Pseudomonadales bacterium
GCGGGGCGACGTTCGTCGGTTTCCCCGGCATCGTTTATGACGCTGGGTTCGCCGCAGTGTGGTCGGTGTTTCTGTATCCCATCGGTATCTATGTCGGCGTGATGGTGTGCATGAAGGTGGTCAGCAATAGTGGCCACGCGTTCGGCAACCGTTCAATTCCCGAGTATCTGGGTACCCGTTATCAGTCCGATGTCGTGCGCATCATGGTGTCGGTGTTTTCGCTGCTGCTGTTCTTCTATCTTGCGGGTCAGTTGGTTTCGGGCATCGTCATGTTCGAGTTGATGCTGGGGGTGCCGCCGGAATGGGCGCTGGCGATTACGGCAGGCGTGTTGATGACCTACGTCGTGTTAGGTGGCGCGCATGCGGACATCCTCACAGACGGTGTCCAGGGATTCATCATGGTGGCGATCGGGGCCGCGTTGGTGGTGATGTTTTTGACGGGCTTTGGCGTGGAAGGTGGGTTCTCCGGAATGGTCGACAGCCTGAGGGCGCAGGATCCGAACCTGGTTGGCTGGCTCAACCCTCAGTCCGACCTGTATCACTCGTGGTGGTCGGTGTTGGCAATATTGTTGGCGCATATTCCGTTGGGCATGCTGCCGCACATAGGCAACAAGCTGTGGGCGTTGAAAGAACCGCGACAACGCAAACGGTTTATTCGATTGGCGTTTACCTTCGGGTTGACGCTGGGCATGTTGGGTCTCGGCGGCTTGCTGGCACGAGCGGTGTTGGGTGATGTGTTGACCCTGCCGGGTGAATCGACCAACAACGCACTCGCACTGTTGTTCATCGAGCTGTTCCCGTCTTGGCTGGCGGCTCTACTGGGTATCGGCATCCTCGCCGCGGTGATGTCGACCGCGGACGGCTTGGTGGTCTCCAGTTCGCAGATCATCGCCAACGACCTCTACCGGTGTAGCTATGTGCCGCGTTTCGGGAAGCACCTCGACGAAGCTACTGTCGATCGTCGAGTCTTGGCGCTCAGCCGCGCCGGTACGGTTGTGGTCATGTTGATCTGTACCGGGATGGCTTGGCTGTTGATGGATCGCAACGTTGCCCTCATCGTTTGGATGGGGACCGGCGGCATGATGGCTGCATTTGCGGGTCCGCTCGTCGTCGGTGCGGTTTGGCGCGGGGTGACCACGGCCGGAGCGTTTGCTGGGTTGATCAGCGGTGTCGCGGTATTTTCGATTACCTACAGCGGCATCATCAATCCGGATTGGTTTGGGCCAGGTGCGTTGCGCGAGGCGGCGGTATGGCTTGCCCGCGAGTCAGCCAACCCTTGGTCTTGTGCATCGATGGGCGAAATATTTTCCGTGGCGTTGACGTGGGGTGTTTCGAAATTGACCCAGCCGTTGCCTGCGGACCATCTACACCGGCTTTTTGGCACGATAGGCGAAGAACAACAGGCCGCCTAACACCGACCACACCAAAATCATCAGCCACTCGTAGGGCCAGATCAACGCGGATGGGCTCCATGGCAGGTAGGCCGAGAGCAGCGCAACGGACAATACGATGGCCGCGTAGCCCACCGCTTTGCCGTACTTGACGCGGAACGGCCGCTCTAGGTCCGGTTCGTTGTTACGCAGTGCGATGAACGCGATGGCCACGAGCAGGAACGCAATCATCACCGCAAAGCTGCTGGCGTCGATCAGCCACACCAGGATGGTGCGGCCGAACAGCGGCGCGAGACAAGACAGCAGGCCGATGGTGAGGACTCCGACGTAGGGTGTTCGGTATTTCGGGTGCAAACGGGCGAACGCTTTCGGCACATGGCCCGACTCGGCCAGTGCAAACAGCACGCGGCTGGCACCGATGATGAACGCGTTCCAACTCGTCAAAATGCCGCCGATGCCGCCGAGCACCAGGGCGGTACCTGCCCAAGACCCGCCCCACAAGGCGCTCGCGGCGTCGCCGGTCGCCATTGTGGAGTCGCTGAGTTGCTGCGGATCGAGCGCCACGGCCACAGACAAAGAGATGACCACATACCAGGCGACGGCGAGAAACACCGATATGATGAGCAACTTGCCGATCTTTGCCGCCGGCAGGTCAATCTCCTCTGCTGATTGCGGAATCACATCGAAGCCGACAAGCATGGCCGGCACCATGATCAAAACGCTCATGATGCCGGTTGCAGGGGTCGCGATAAGCGGTTTGCTGAAATCCGTATTGCCGAACGCGACCGCCCCGCTCATGAGGATGGCGCCGGCTACGAAGATCATCAAGATAACGACGTTCTGCAAGCGTGCGGCCGACTTGATGCCGCGCACGTTGGCGAGTGTGATGACGATGGCGCCGCCCGCACCGATGAGTACAAATCCCAGATCGACATCGGAGTCGAGCACCTGCCAGAGCGTGCCGATGCGGATGGCCGGTACCAGATACTCGACCGCCGTGGGCAAAGCGACGGCTTCGAACAGACACACGGCCAGGTAGGCGAACAATAGCGCCCAGGTACAAACGAACGACCAGCGCGCGCCGAGCGCCCGGTGCGTGTATACGTGCTCGCCGCCGGCTTTGGGCATTGCCGAAGCCAACTCGCTGTAAGTCAGACCGATCATCGCGATGGCGAGGCCCCCGACCATGAACGCGATGAGGGTGCCGAGAGAACCTGCGGTCTGTACCCAGAAGCCGGTCATGAGCACCCAGCTCCAACCGATCATCGCGCCAAAGGATAGCGCGATGACATCGCGTCTTTTCAGAACCTTGGCAAATCTACCCGGTGTTGTGTTCGGTTGTGACGACATGTTTGGCTTGTCAATATACTCGTTGGCCAGACATTAACATCATCGAATCGAACATGAGAGCCACCTACCCATTCCGCTATCGAAACAAAGATTTCCAGTTAGTTCTATCAGACGACGGGACGCTGGCACTGTGGCTCGACGGTGTGCTACGCAAAGAGCGCCGCGCTTCGGCCCGAGAGCCGCAGTACGTCTGGACCAACGTCGAATTGCAGTGGGAAGAGCATCATTACGTGGAGGCTCGCTACTGGGCGAGCCGCGACCGGTTGTGCGTCACGGTCAACGGCGACGTGGTCTACGAGGGCGGTTTAGTAGCAAAAGTGGAAGGCTAGCCCCTTAGCGCATCATGCACCGGGTTGTACGAGGATCTTGGCGTGGTGGTCCGGCGAGCGCAGCGCGTCAAACGCGCTTGCGACTTCGTCCAGGCCAATCTTGGCCGTGATCAGCGCTTCGGTTGAAAACGAACCGTCGGCGATGTATTCCAGAGTCTCTTTGAATTCCTTCACACTGTACCCCAGGACGTATTGCACGTTGAGTTCCTTGTTGACCGCGATGAGCGGGCGCGCATGATCCATCTGTAGGCACACGCCGACCACGACGATGCGAGCGTTTTGCGGTGCACCCAGAAATACGTGATCCAGCATGCCGGGTACGCCGACACATTCGAAT
>CBDTZM010000350.1:0-3407 GCA_965364915.1 uncultured Pseudomonadales bacterium
CGGTGTGCCTTGCAATCCATGCGGCCGACAAAACGGTCTCGGTACAAAATGGGCAAACAGAAGTAGCCGAACTGGCGTAGCTCGGCTTTGACGTAGCACTCGATCTGGTAGTCGAACTCGAACAGCGATTGCCCGCGGTGGCGCAGAATGACGGCGTTGTCGAACGGTGAGAGTATTCTGACGGCCGCGCTGGTAGAAGGCGCTCGTGTTTCCAACGCGCTCGCATCGCCGTACCACCGCGTTCCATCCGGGGTCGTAAAATGGGTGAACCGGCGATCGGTGACGCCTTCTTCCAAATATTTTTTCACGGCAACTCGCAGCGTCGAGTCCTTGCGCCCGTGGGTGAACGATTTCAATGTGGCGAAACCATGTGCGCGCAACGTATTGTCGATGACATGTGCGGCCATTTCGGTGCCGGTTGGTTCGTCGACGTTGATATCGGAGGGCAGAACGCGCTCTGGCAGGTCGTAGGACTTCTGGAAACCGTCGCGGCCGGTGATCATGAGGTCGCCCTGAATGAACAGCTGTTCGAGCGCCCGTTTTGCCGGTTTCCAATCCCACCAGCCTGCATTCGAGTCTCTCGTGTCTTCGAAATCGCGAGACCGCAAGCGTCCGTCGCTGCGAATGCGGTCGAGAATCTCAGTCATGAGTTGGCTGTCGCGGCTACGTACCCAGCCGGCACCGCCTTCTGTCGAACGGCGTTTCATGGCGCGCATTCTTGGCAGCGCGAACCGATAGTCGCGCATCGGTAGATACGCGGCGGCGTGATACCAGTACTCGAATACCTTGCCTTCGGTCTGCAATCGTTCGAGAAATCGAGTTTGGTAGTTAGGCACGCGGGTCATCAGCACATGATGGTGGGCGCGTTGCACCACCGAGATGGTGTCGATCTGGACGTAACCGAGATGTTCGATGGTCCGCAACGTGGCGTTCTTGCCACGCCCGAAGTGGGCATCGCGTAACAGGCCCTGCTGTTGCAATGCCACCCGGCGCAACTTGCCGATCGGTTGGGTGTTGCCTTTAGTCTCAATCACGTCAGAATCGCCCACGCCAGAATTGTTGTAGAACGTTTAATGTACATGAAGTGCCGAATTTGGGCAGTCGCGGTCGTCCTGTGTTGCGCCCAGACCGGATACTCCGCCAGCCGCGACGCGGTCTATGGAGAGTTTGGCGCGGTCGCCTCACGCTCACCATTGGCATCGGTCATCGGAGCTAGGATCTTGAGCCGTGGCGGCAACGCGGTGGATGCCACCGTCGCCGTTGGCTTTGCCTTAGCCGTGACCTATCCGCCAGCCGGCAACCTCGGCGGTGGCGGATTCATGGTCGTTCGCATGGCGGACGGCACGATCGCCGCCAACGATCACCGTGAAAAGGCGCCGGGCGGCGCCACTCGCGAGATGTACCAGAACGAAGCTGGGGAGGTCGTGCCCGGGCTGTCGACGGCCTCGCACCTGGCGGTTGGTGTGCCCGGCACCGTGGACGGCCTGTTATCCGTCCTCGAAAAGTACGGCACGCTCAGCCGCAAAGATGTCATCGAGCCGGCGATCAACCTGGCGCGTCGGGGATTCGTGATGCCGCGCGACCTTGCTAGGTCGTTGTCTCGTCTGCAACCAAGATTTGCCAAGTATCCCGGCAGCGTAAAAGCGTTCACCGACAAGGATGGCAATCCCTACCGTCCCGGAGAGGTTTTTCGCCAACCGGATCTCGGTGACACGCTCGAGCGTATCCGGCGCGATGGCCGTGCGGGTTTTTATGCGGGCAAGACGGCCGATCTCATCGTCGCCGAGATGCGCAAAGGCGGTGGACTGATCAGCCATGAAGATCTCGCCGAGTACCGGAGTGTTTGGCGCGAACCCATCTTCGGGAGCTATCGCGGCCACGAGATCATCTCCATGCCGCCGCCCTCGTCCGGCGGGGTGCTGCTCGTGCAGATGCTCAACACGTTGGAAGCCTACGATCTCGGCGCCATGGGCTTCGGTAGCGCCGAGGCGATCCATCACATGATCGAGGCCGAGCGCCGAGCCTATGCCGACCGGGCGGAGCACATGGGCGATTCGGACTTTTACCCCGTACCGATCGCCATGTTGACGGACAAGAACTATGCGCGGCAGAGATTTGTCGATTTCGACGCCGCCAGTGCCAGTCTGTCCGCGGATGTCGGCGCGGGTGTCATACCGCCGCCGGAGAGTCCGGATACGACGCATGTGTCGGTCATAGACAAGGACGGCAATGCGGTGGCCTACACGACGACGTTGAATTCCTATTTCGGATCCAAAATTGTCGCAGAAGGCACCGGCATCTTGCTGAACAACGAAATGGACGATTTCTCGTCCAAGGACAATACGCCGAATGCCTATGGTCTGATCGGCCGTGAGGCCAACGCTATTCAGCCCGGCAAGCGTATGTTGAGTTCGATGACGCCGACTCTGGTCGTCAAGGATGGCGAGATCTTGTTGGCGACCGGTTCACCGGGCGGCAGTACCATCATCACGACGACGATGCAGGTGATCATCAACGTGATCGATCACGGCATGTCGGTGTCGGACGCCGTGGGGCGGCCGCGCTTTCACCACCAATGGCAACCTGATCGAGTCATATTCGAAGCGCTGGGCTTTTCGCCGGATACGCTCGGCGTCCTGGAGCTACGAGGCCACGCCAACCAGGTCAGCTCGCCCTACGGGTTGGGCGATGCTAATTCGGTCATGCGCACGGAAGACGGCTTTCGAGGAATGTCCGACCCCCGCAACGAGGGCGGCGCGGTCGGCGTCAATGCTATGGAGGCGCGCTGATTTGGAGGCTAAGTTCTGGCTCGAACGGTGGGTGAACCGCCAGATTGGATGGCATCAGGCTGACTTCAACCCGTGGCTCGTCAAGTACTGGCCAACGTTCGGACTACCCGAAGGCGCCTCGGTGTTCGTGCCGCTGTGCGGTAAGTCGCTCGACATGTTATGGCTCAAAGCTGCCGGGCATCGCGTATTTGGCGTAGAACTTTCGGAACTTGCGATCGAAGAATTTTTCGGCGAAGCGAAGATCGGGTTCGAGATCATCGCAAACCTGCATGAATTGCGGCGCTACCGCGGCGATGTATTCAACGTCTACTGCGGTGACTATCTGGAGATCAGCACGCCCCAGGTCGGCCTGCCGCTCGGGACGTATGACCGAGGAGGCTTGGTGGCGTTGCCGCCGGAGCAGCGCGCGATCTATGCTGATCATCTGCAGCGGGTGATGCCCGACGGTGGGCAGATGCTGTTGCTCACGTTTGAATATGATCAGGACCAGGTGGGCGGGCCGCCGTTCAACGTCCCGCAGGCCGAGGTACAGGCTCTGTATGGCGATCGCTGTAAGGTCGAGTTGCTAGAGACCGGCACAACCGATGTCGTGCCGCCGCACTTTACGGAAGCCGGGGT
>CBDTZM010000351.1:0-3398 GCA_965364915.1 uncultured Pseudomonadales bacterium
AGCCGCGCACGAAAAACCGCCCCACCAGAAAGGCACAACTCGCCCCCACGACGCTGGCAAACGACACGATCACAAATCCGATCGGCAGCCCAAAAACGAATCCCGCCCCTAACGTGAGCAATGAACCAGGTACCAGGAACACCGTCGCGACGATGTAGACGACGATGAACACCGCCCAGGAGACGGCCCGATTCTCTTCTACCCAGGTAAGCAACCACCTAACCCAATCGACGATCGGTAAGGTTGCCGCTGCCGTTAGCAACGCTATGACGACGACAACGAAAATGACGACGCGCGGGTTCACTTGTCAGGTACGGTTCAACAGTTCTGCTACCCGATCCATCATGTCGTCCTCGTCAGTTAAATCAACGTAGATCGGCCTCATTGTGCCTCGAGATACCGGTTCCTTGCAGCAACGCCCGCGGCGCTATGGTCGGTGAAAAACCCGTCGACACCGGCACGCAACAAACGCAGCGTCTCGTCGTCCAGACTGACCAGCTCGCCGTTTTCGTCGAGACTCAAAAACGGCGCTTCACGACGCAACGTATACGGGTGCACCACCAGCCCGGCTGCCATCGCGTCCGGTAGCCACGAGGCGACGGCACCGGTCAGTCGAAACTGTAGCGGCACCAGTTTTACCAGGGCTCTCAGCAGCACGGAATTCTTGTTGGGCCCCAAGCCGCTTGCGTAGGCGGCACGAATCGCCCGCAACCCTCGCGGCGTCACGAGCGTACCAAAATGCAGGTTGGCGTCTATCGGCAGAGCGGCGGCCAGCGGCCCGTAAACGGTTGCCAGATCATCGCCTTGATCGAGGTGGTAGACCACGTCGAACGGTTTTGAGAATACGCCGCGACGATTGCTGGTGTCGCCGAGCAATTGTACCAATGGCAACTCGATGCCTGCGTTTGGCATCAAACGGCGCTTCAAATCGACCAGGTTAGCGATCTCGAAAGACTGAATGAAGACACGATCACGATCGACGAAGCCGCTCTTTACCAGGACGCCAACCAACAGTTCGCTCGTGTCGATGTTGATCGCGCCCCCCGAAGCGAACGAGCCTGCCGACTTGAAGTATGTGGGTGCTTTGGTTTCCGGGTAGATGCCGACCTTGCGGCCCGTCTCCGCTTCGTGACGCTTGACGAGGCTGATGACGTCTTCAAGGGTTGGAATCCGGTAGCGATCGTCATGGGCGCGGCTCTGCGGTCGTACCTCGCCCATGCGCTCACGGGCGAAGAGCGATCTGACTTCGGCAAGCGTGAAATCCTCGACGAACCAACCCGTCACGTCTCGACCGTTCAGGTGTTTGGTGACCAACCGTTCGCGAAATTCCGGTCGTTCGGCGACGTCCGTGGTCGCTTCGACGACTGCGCCCGCCCGGTAGGCGGCCAGAACCGGTTCGTGTCGCGCGACCAGCACGCCGTCTTTGGTCGTCACTAGGTCGGGCTCGATGAAATCCGCGCCTTGCTCCATCGCCAGTTGATACGCTTGCAGCGTGTGCTCCGGTAGATCCCCGCTGGCGCCGCGGTGGGCTATCACAATAGGCGGATTACCCCAGGCGCCGATCGTTGAAAAAAGCAGCATCAACATCGTCGATGTCGCTTTTGACAAGCAGGACAACGCGGCGCGCTAGCTGGTGGGTGCGGTCAATCTGACCGGGTGCAACATGAATAGATGATTGAAGTTAGAGCCCCACAGGCTTGTACGTTCAAGGAGCGGGGCCCTAACGGAAGAAGAGGAGCCTGTTAGGACACCTGCTCCTCTACTTTAGATAGATGCACGATCACCTCCTTAAACGTTGCCCAACACGCCGCGGATATTGCGCCAACTGACAAAACAATGCAACGCGTTGTAAAGTAGCCCCTCAATCCTTGCACAAGCCACGGAGCAGCCATGCAACTCGACGGCATTCATCACGTATCCATCAACGTTTCAGACGTACCGGCCGCTCAGGAGTTTTACGTCCATGTGCTCGGCCTCGAACTGCTGGACCGCCCGGATTTCGGATTTCCCGGCGCTTGGTTGCGATCCGGCCAACAGGAAGTGCATCTCATCGGTATCGACTCCGGCCCGCCTCTGAAAGAGCAGCATTTCGCGTTCAGGGTGGAGAACCTCGATGAGGTGCGCGCCAAACTCGAAGAGGCCGGCCACAAATGCTCCAAACCCTCGGAGATTCCCGGGATTTGCCTGCAATCGTTCACGCATGACCCCTGCGGCAACATGATCGAGTTCAATCAGCGGCTATAAGGGACAGGGACGTGCGTTAGACGCCATATGCCGCCGTCAGTATCATGGCGTGCTTGGGGGTGGGAAGATGTACGAACAACTACGCGAGGTTTGGGATGAACTTACGGCTCCGGGTGCGTCGTTCGAGGTCACCGACGTGGAGGTTCGTGGCGTAACCCTCAAGACCTATGCGACAGCACCGCCGAGCCTCCGGGAACTCTGGCTTTCGAGCAATCAATTCGCTGAGCGCGACTATCTGGTTTACGAAGACGAACGGTGGACTTACGCGGAAGCTCACCGTGATGTAGCGTCCGTCGCGAGCTGGTTATACGCGCAAGGCGTGCGTCCGGGCGATCACGTCGCCATCGCGATGCGCAACTACCCCGAGTGGTTGGTGACTTACTGGGCGAGCGTATCGATTGGCGCGGTCGTGGTCGGTATGAACGCTTGGTGGGTCGGCGCGGAAATGGCCTTTGCGTTGGCGGACTGCAGACCTAAGGTCCTCGTGTGCGACCAACAACGACTCGAGCAGGTCCTCACCCTCGGCAGCGAGATCAATGAGATGACCCTCGTCGCTGTGCGCACGAGCGAAGCGCCAGACGGCGTCGTGCCCTGGTCGAACGTCATCGCCCACGGTGGCGAGTTACCCGCAGTCACAATCGACCCCGACAGTGATGCCTGCATATTTTATACGTCCGGCACGACCGGCCAGCCAAAGGGCGCTCAGCTTACCCACCGCGGATGCGTCGCTAACGTCATGAGCCTGGGGTTTTGGGCGGCGGTATTGAAGGAACTGGCCCAACGTAAGGGACAAACAGCCGAGGACCCTGCTGCCACTACCCCGGCAGCGCTCGTGACCACACCGCTATTCCACGTCACGGCCAACAACTGTGTTGCACACGGCAGCACGCTTGCAGGCGGCAAGTTAGTACACATGTACAAGTGGGATGCCGGTACCGCCTTAAGGCTCATCGAGCAGGAGAAGATCACTGCGTTGACTGGGGTACCGGTCATGGCGCGCGAACTCATAAGTCATCCTGATTTTGCCTCGACCGATACCTCCAGCCTGATCAGCGTCGGCGGTGGTGGTGCACAGCTACAGCCGGATCTGGTTTCCAAGATCGACGAGTCGGTCGCCACCGCGCGTCCTAACACAGGGTACGGCATGACCGAAA
>CBDTZM010000352.1:0-3369 GCA_965364915.1 uncultured Pseudomonadales bacterium
AGTGCACAGCTCGCACGTCTTGCGCTATTTCGCTACGACGGGCGCGACGCGAAGATCGACTGGCGCCGTCTCGTACCTATCGCCGGCGCCCTGGCATTAGGCTATGTCGCAGCCGGCACCTTCTGGCACCGGACTAGCCACGTGACGCCGCAAGCCCTCGCCAGATTCACCGAGCGCATCGAGGCCGTTCGCAACGACGCATCGGTCGATGCATTGAGTGCCTTGAAGTTGTTGTTTCTGGGTCGTCATCCGTGGCAACCGGTTGGCCATTACATGTTTCAAATCAACGTATCCGCTGGACGCTATTTTGGTTTGATCGGCCTGTTGAAGGCATTGATTCAGCGCTTCGCGCCAGACTTCGAGATCAATCGCATTGGCGAATTGTGCCGCGGCGAACAAGACATGTTCTCGCGAATGATGGTCGACGATGTACAAGCATTGGCTGCTACAGCGAAACAATACGTCGCAGTCAAGGAAGCGATCCTTACCCGGGAACCGGCCGCGTTCACAACCGCAATCACCGCGTTCGAATCCCACCACCCATTCGTGGCGCAATTGCAAGAATTCATCAACCGATACGGCCACCGGTGCGTCAAGGAGATGGATCTGAGTACGCCGAGATGGCGTGAAGATCCGACCCCGATTATCGCCATGTTGCGCAATTACCTGGCCACCGATAGTGAAGCGATGGACGCGCATGGCCTGCATCTATCCGCACTCGACGATCTGCACCAACAGGTCAAGTCCAGGGTCAAGCGCAAATTGCTCGATTACCTGATTAGGCGTACCGGCTACTACATCACCCTACGCGAAAACAGTCGCTACTATCACACCATGGCGTTCGACGTCGTTCGACACAAGCTGAAGCTCATGGAGCAGCAGTTTATCTATGACGGCCGTTTGAAATGCGCCGATGACATTTTTTTCCTGCATTGGGTCGAAGCGCTGCAAATGGCCGACGCGCAGCTCGGCTGGTTGGACGTCGAGGATCGTATTCGAGAACGCCGACAAGCTTGGCAGGCAGCCGCGCGGCAACGCCCTCAGGAAACCATCAATGTGCCTATCGAACCACGCGCAGACTCCGGATCGCTGTCGGGTTACTGCGCAAGTCCCGGCTATGCGGAAGGTACCGCACGCGTCATCTTGGATCCCACATTGAGCACAGCCCTCGAGCCAGGCGACATCTTGATTGCACCGTACACCGATCCAGCGTGGACGCCCCTGTTCCCATCGGTTGGCGCAGTCGTCGTCGGAATCGGTAGTTTTCTATCGCATGCAGGAACCGTTGCACGAGAGTACGGCATTCCTTGTCTGGTAGACGTTGAGGGATGCACCGAGAAAA
This sequence comes from uncultured Pseudomonadales bacterium, assembly GCA_965364915.1. Taxonomy (GTDB): domain Bacteria; phylum Pseudomonadota; class Gammaproteobacteria; order Pseudomonadales; family Azotimanducaceae; genus Azophilus. The sequence continues at coordinate 1,343 of CBDTZM010000352.1, forward strand.
TCCGCTCAGGTCAGCACGTGAGAGTCTACGCGACCGAAGGATTCGTCGAGGTGGTGGAACCATGAGTGTATTGGTCTACCTGGTGTCCCTGCCTCTCGCGGTGTCGATCTGGGCGGTGCTATTGAGCACCCGAGACGATGTACCGGCACCGGACACCCTCAAGCGCCTGGCTTGGCGAGCTTTCCTCGTCGCGCTACTGGTTTGGCTAGCTGGTGGGTACCAACCGATCGCCTGGGCGTTGGCGACGGTCGTTGTCCTGCACTCGGCTTCGTTTTGGGGCTTTCGGTGGCTGATACAGGTTGGGGTCGATAAGAAAGCGCCCCGATAACAAGGGATTGGGGAGGAGGGGGAGGTTCGTCACCGGGGCGCTTCGATAAACGCTAACGTAGGATTGTCCCTAACGTATGCAACCATCGTTATAGCAGATCGACCGAATTCAATCGGTCGATCTGCGACCAAAGGTGTGAGAGAACCGACAGAGCCGCCAATACGCCGACCGTCGTTTCGATGAGGCGCACGGCCTCGATTCAAACGCTTGCACACCTCCTGTATGCTGCCAACACTCCCCATGAGGAAGACCCCTATGCCCTTGTCACTCGGCGTGCACGTAGGTCAACAGAATATGACCATGGACGAGATGCGCGCGCTCTGGCGAACACTCGATCAGCGAGGCGTCGATTGGATATCGACGTGGGATCACTTTTACGAAGCACCCCCAAAAAATGGCACCGAACCGCACTTCGAGGCGCTGACCACGCTAGGCGCTCTGGCGGCGGAAACGCAAAACGCGCGCATCGGCTGCTTGGTTTTCTATGTCGGTTATCGAAACCCGGCATTGCTGGCAAAGGCTGCGACCACGTTGGATCACATCACCAACGGCCGCTTCGAGTTAGGTCTTGGAGCGGGCTGGCACATCTGGGAAGCGACCGCCTACGGCTATGCATTTCCCGACATCGGCACACGATTGGACATGCTCGACGAAGCCGCCCAACTCATTCGTCGCTTGTTGACCGAAGAGCGAACCACATTCAACGGCAAACACTTTCAAACCGTGGACGCGAGTTGCCTCCCACAGCCGATTCAATCCCCTTTGCCGATTTGGATCGGGGGTCTCGGCGAGAAACGCACGTTGAAGTTGGTGGCGGACCACGCGGATGGTTGGAACGCCGCCTATTTGTCCCCGGAAGAATTCGGGCGCCTGAACGATGTGCTGAACCATTGGTGTGAGGAAGAGTCGCGTGATCCGAAGTCGATTCGACGCGGTGTCAACGTGATGTTCAATCTAGGCGTCGATGAAGAAGACGTAGAGCGGCAGCGGCGTCAGATCGTTGAAGACTGGGGAGACATGGCACCGCGCATCTCCGGCGGTGCCCTATTGTGCACACCCGATCAGGCGGTTGAACGCCTCGCCGAATATCAACAAGCAGGGGCGGAAGAGATCAACATAGCGCTTCGCGCACCTTGGCATCAAGACGCCTTGGATGCGTATCTCACCGAGGTCTTGCCACAGGCTCGTCGCCTCTAACGGCCGGATTGTTACCGGCCTTCGAGTGCTTCGGCATAGGTAATGGTCCGTTCCGCCTGGGCGGCGTGTAGATTTTCGACGAGCTGTCCGTCGAGCACGGCGACGCCCTTGCCCTGCCGCTGGGCATCCTGCCAAACGCTCAACACGGCTCGGGCGTGTTCCAGATCGTCCGCGGCAATTCCGAACACCTCGTTGGCGATCTCGATCTGGCTCGGATGGATGAGGGTCTTGCCGTCGAAACCCATCGCTTTGGCGTTGACGCAACTGCCGCGAAACGTGTCGAGGTTTCTGAAATCGAGGTGCACACCATCCAAGATATCGAGATCGAGGCTACGTGCGACCAAGAGGCAGCGTTGCAACGCATAACCAATGTTGCTGCGGCTCTCGGTATGCTCTGCGCGCAACTCCTTCACAAGGTCGCTGGTACCGAGTACCAGTGCCTGGATTCGGTTCGAACTGCCGGCGACCGCACGAAGATCGAGAACGCCTGCCGGTGTCTCAA
>CBDTZM010000353.1:0-3365 GCA_965364915.1 uncultured Pseudomonadales bacterium
CGACTCGGCCCGACCGCGCCGGCCCAAGATCTACAGCGATAGCGTCGAGGTGCGCGAGGAGTTGGTCCCGGCACAGACCTCGTTGGAAGATGCCGTCGATGTCATGAAATCGGTGGTCGACAAGTTGCGCAATACCGGCGGGATTCAAATCGAGGAAATCGAAACCGCCATCAGACCGCTGGTCAACAGCGTCATGCGCAACAAAGTGGCCATCGCCGCCTTGTTGCGCATTCGCTCGCTTGGCGAGTACAGCTATGCGCACGCGATGGCGTGTGCGGTCTGGGCGGCGCTACTCGCCAGAGAATTAGGCTTTTCGCGCGCGGATATCGACCGCTTGGCGGTGGGTTGTTCGATACTCGATATCGGCAAGGTGCAGATACCACGCGAGATACTGGAAAACCCGCAATCGCTCACGCCAGAAGAGTGGCAGGTCATGCAAGGGCACGTTGACGCCGGTCTCGTGCTCGCCGAGGAAGCGGGCGTCGATGACCCGAAGGTCTTGCAGATGTTGCATACCCACCACGAGCGGCATGATGGTTCAGGCTATCCTCACGGGCTCGAAGGCAACGCCATACCGGTGTTTGGCCGTATCGCAGGCATTGTCGATAGCTACGACGCGATGATTTCCGAGCGCCCATACTCGAAAGCCGTCTCTTCGTTCGCAGCCATTCGGGAACTGCAAGCGCATGCCGACAGCTTGTATCAACAAGAAATCGTCGATCACTTCATCAAGGCTATCGGTGTGTTTCCGGTCGGCACCATCGTCGAATTGAATTCCGGCGAGGTGGCCGTGGTCGTTGCGCAGAACGGAGTATGGCGTTTGAAACCCAAGGTCATGCTGATATTGCAGGAAGACAAAGAAATCAGAACCGACTTCGTCGTGATAGATCTCGCCAGTGCCGCCCAGCAAGCAAACCCTAAGGTTTGGATCACCAAGGAGCACCCGACGAACGCTTTCGGAATCGATCCCGGGAAGTATTTCTTATGAGGGAAGGTACAGGTAGTCACGCGGGCGATGCGAATGCCGATGCGGACGTGCAGGCGTTGTTGGCCAATCTCAACGCAAGCGCCGCGTTTGGCGTGGTAACGCTGGACAACGTTGGCGCCCTGTGTGCAGATTATGGGGTTGAAGCCGCGCATCAAGCTATTGGTGAATTTGCGCGTAGAACACGAGGCTTTCTCCGTCAAAGCGATTCGAGCTTGATACTCTCCGACACGAGAGTCTATTTCGCGCTGCAGGAACTCGTCGACAACAATCATCTGCTGCTGGCGGCGCTCAAGCTGGAAAGGCTGTTCCAAGAACCGCTGGTGATGGAAACGAAAGCGATACCGTTGCAGATTCACGCCGGATTGGTGTTCTGCTCGGAACAGATATTGACTGCCGATGGCGGCCGTTCGCAGTTGTACGATTACGTGGAACGGGCGCGCGAGGCGGCGGTCGCAAACGGCGAGACCTTCGAGATCAAGTCGACCGACCTGCTGTCCGACAGCGAGACGGTACCCAGCATCAACAAAGCGATGTTGCGTGCGATCGACACCCACGACATTACGATGGACTATCAACCCAAGTATCGGCTCGCCGATGGTGCGTTGGTGGGCTCTGAAGCATTAGTGCGTTGGCGGCGCGACGGCATGATCGTTCCGCCCAACGAATTTCTACCGCTGTTGTCGGATGTTGCCTTGTGGGACATGACCCAATACTGCTTACGCTGTGTGGTGCGGGATTCATTGGAGTTTCCAACCAGCTTGCCAATGTCGATCAACATCGATCCGGTGTGCTTGAACAGCAATCTCGTCGCGTTGATCAAGGACGAGCTTGCGTTGTGGAACGTCGACCCGGCGCGTTTGATGTTGGAGATAACCGAGGCAGGCGTGATTCAAAACCACACCGAATCGTTCGAACTATTGCAGGCGATCCGCGCGCTCGGCATTCACGTTTCGATCGATGACTTTGGGACGGGGCATTCCTCCATGCACCGTTTTCGCGACATGCCAGCGGACGAGATCAAGTTGGATCGTGTCTTCATTCATAACATCGTCAAAGACGAAGCCAACCAAAAAATGACCGATACCCTCATAGAACTATGTCACCGCTTCTCGAAGACCGTCGTTGCGGAAGGCATCGAAGATGGGGCGACCGTCGAATATCTGATCAATGCCGGCTGTGACCTGGGGCAAGGATTCTACCTTGGGGCGCCAATGGGCAAAGAGCGCTTCCAGTCGCTGCTGAGTTAGGCGGTCTATTAGCTTGTTGAAAAATGGTTCTAACGAGCCATTTTTCACCCACAGGCCGTCCGTGGCCTGTGGGACCCAACGACGAATCAAGCACGTACGTGCTCGATTCGCGCTTGGCCATCCCTGGCCAGAAGCTAGCAGCGCGTTTTCAACACGCTGCTAGCAGGTAAGCGGCCGGCCTCGGGCATCTTCCTGGATGCCATCGCCATCGCGATCAGGCGCTCGTCGAATACGACCCTGTGCGTTCAAGATGATTTGCCGAGCAAACCGAGGGTTGCCGTCCGGCGGGCAGTATTGCAAGTGACCGTTTTGCCAGTCCGAGTACCCCCGCGCTGTGAATTGCAGGTAGGATCTGTTGCGAAACGACCGCCAGATAAAGCGTTCTCCGGGTAACAGCTTTGGCAGCTTCGCTGCGACGAAATCCTCGGCGTCGACACGCCTGTTGGCATTGCGGTCGGCGAACACGAGCGTTCCCTCGTGCCAGCGATTGGCGCCGAGGCAGGCATCAATGATGCCGGGGCAGATGGTTGCGGTGGTCTGGTGCGTAACGGCGATCGTGCGCGCAAGCTGCACCGCGCCGGCCATGGCGTTGATGCGCTGGGTCGCACGTTCCGCGGCAATCAAGGCGGTGAAAGACGGTAATGCCAAGCCGCAAAGTACAGCGGCGATCGCCATTGTCACGATGAGTTCAATCAGAGAAAAACCGGTAGCCGCCATCCCTCCAACTTCATCATGCGCAAGCGCTTGGCGCAGCGGAAAAGGGCGCGTTGGCGTGTGAGTTATTCCAGCTCGAGTTTCTTCAAGCGGTAGCGCAATGCGCGAAAAGTGATGCCAAGCTGCTTCGCGGCCGCGGTCTTGTTCCAGCGCGTGGCCTCGAGCGCGTCGGTAATGAGCTGGCGTTCGATGCCCACCAGAAACTCCTCCAATGACTGGCCGTGCGGTAGCGTGTACGCGCCCCCATCATCAGGGCTCGGTTGTGCGGCGGGATCGGCTGTGTCGGCACTTGCGGTTGCGGTGAGCTCTAGCTGTAGATCGCTAGGCTCGATTCGAGCGTTCTCGCACAAGGTGAACGCGCGTTCCAGTATGTTCTCGAGCTCGCGAACGTTTCCGGGAAAGTCGTAAGCAACCAG
>CBDTZM010000354.1:0-3359 GCA_965364915.1 uncultured Pseudomonadales bacterium
GGGAGGTGCTGGAAGAATCCGGTTACGTCGTAGACGCGGTCAAATTGGTCGCCATCAAAGATCGACACCTGCACCCGTACACGCCGCAACGGTTGGAGCGTATCTACAAACTATTTTTCCTTTGCGAGGTCAGAGGCGGCGCCCCGCAAGCCTCGATTGAGACATCGGAGGTGGGTTGGTTTGCCGTCGACGATCTGCCGGAATTGAGCATCGGGCGCACGCTCGGCGCGGATGTCGAACACCTTTTCAGCCATCAGAAACAACGAAGCCTGCCAGTCACCTTCGACTGACAGGCTTCGAATCAAACCGAATTTCCGGCTGGGGGGTTTATTCCCCGCCCGCGCCCGCAGCGACTTCTTGCTTGCGCTTCGCGCGATTTTTCTGCATCGCGAGAAACTCTTCGGCATCCAAGCCGCCGTCACCGTTCTTGTCCACGGCCTTGAAGCCTTGAACCAGCTGCTTTTTCATGCGCTGCGGCAGTTCGCTCCAAACCAGCTTGCCGTCCATGTTCTTGTCCATGAAACCGATGAACTGATAGGTCTGTGACAACTGTTTGTCGTGGATGGGTGCTGCGGATGTCTCGTCGGCCCATGTGTACTGCACGGCGCCGTACAACATCTCGTCCCACGACTGCAGCCCCCACGGTACTTCGCGTGACGGATCCGGGTTAGCCGGATTGAGGGCAGAATTGTCGTACACGGTGCGGTGAATCAACAGCGTTCCTGCCGGCATGGCCAGAGGCTCTTCGAAGTGATAGGTGCGCTGCCAGTTGAAGTCGTAGTTCGGCACCGAGAGGATGATCTCGCTGGTGCCGTCCGGGTACCTGAGTTCGAAGTTCGATGCCCGGCCTCGATAGTGCGAATGCGGCACTAGCGAATAGAGTAGCGCGTCCTTGTCGAACTCTATGTAGGCTTGTTCCTGATGAGCCCCATCGTTTGCCGGAATCTTGATTGTCGGATTAATTGCCACGGTCTGGCGTAAGAAATTGGCCGGTGGCTCGTCGGCAAAATACAGCCCGAGCTTGCTCTCATCCACGGTCGCTTTGCCGTAAGGCGTGTAGTGCATCTGGAACTGGTAGTGGCCGCCGGCTTTGACGAATACGCCGGTGCCTTCCGGCATCTTGGCCGACGCGTTGCCCGGCGCGTAGCCGTGCAAGTAGTTCTCGAAGCCTTGTTCGGCTTGTCCGGAGACATCCTCCGACTCCGTCGAACCGACCAGAATGTGGTGCACGACGTTGCGGTCGCCGGGCACGAGCGCCGCGGCTATTACCCAGACGTCACGGTCGAGTGGGTTCTTGACGACCGGAAACGTGTAGTCGACGACGCCGGTGGCGGGCACTTCCGTTGCCGGAAGGTCGATGATCAGATCGGGCTCGCCAAGCGGCCAGTCGATGGCGCGATTGTCGGCAAGTGCCAAAGGGTCGGGTCCTTCACCGCGCGGTGCGCCGGCTTCGATCCAGTGTACGAGGGTCTGCATTTCGGTGTTGGTGAGGCTGCGATCGTCCTTGAACGCGCCGATATGAGGATCGGCGTGCCACGGCGGCATGCGCTTGGTGCGCAGCACTTCCCGCATCATCGGCGCGAAGCCGCGAACCATGTTGTAGTCGCTCATGGCCCAGGGACCTATGCCGCCCTCCTGGTGGCAAATCACACAGTTTTGCTGCAACAGCGGCGCGATGGTGTCGCTATAGCTGATGCTGGCGTGCTGTTGGTTCTTGTTGGCGAAGTTGATCAAGCAGCCAATGCCTTCGCGCTGGGCAACCTTGATGGCCTGGCCTTCCCCGGAGAGCATGGCATCGAGTGCGTCGCGGGCGTAGTGTTCGTTCGCTTCGTTTCTTTGACGTTCGTAGTCCAACCGGTCGTTCAACGGACCGCGGTAGACGACTTGCCAACCCTTGGGATCGATGATCAAAACCTCGGCCGTACGGACCAAGTTCAAAGACTCGCCAATCAACTGTGTCTCGTCGACCAAGATCGGAAAATCTATGGCCCACTCGTCGGCTTCTTTTTTGATGCTCGCGCGATTGTCCTGAAGGTTGGAATTCAACATCAGAAAATTCACACCCCGGTCCTGGTATTGGTCGCGGAGCGCTTTGTAATCGGTGAGCACGTTGCGCACGATCGGGCACCCGTTGCCCTGCACCATGATCACGACGGCGCTGGCGTCGGTGTCGTAGTACAGCTCGTGGGCAGCGCCTTCCTGGTCGAGCAGTACGAAGTTGTCGACACGCACCGCGTAAGCCGAAATGGGTAGGAGAGCGATCAGGAAAGTCAGTAGCACGCGCCGCATGACGTGTCCTCCGGGTAGAAATGTGAGGGGAAGCTCAACTATACACCGTCGATATGCTGTAGGACAGCGGAGACTACGGTGTCTGTCGCAGTTTCCATCAGCCAATGACCGGTATCGAGCTCGATTTCCGTTAGATTGTCGGAAAAATACTGATTTTGGTTCTCTACCGCCGCGCGTCCGACGGCGGGGTCTTGATTGCCCCAGATGAACAGCACCGGTATCGAGACCCTAAGGTCCGTGGGTGCATCTACCGGAGCGTCCAGTGACGAAGCCCGATACCAGTTCAGTGCTGCCGTCATTGCCCCGGGCTCGCTGAAAACCGCTTGATATTCGTCCCGTGAGGCGGGTTGGTGATCGGCAAACATGCCCTCTTGCAGCAAGCTCAGGTTGTTGAACAGGAACAGCTGTTCGGGCACCCACGGGGTGCGGAAAAGCAACATATACGAGCTTTTCTGCTGCTGATCCGGATCCTCGGCGATGGCCGCACCAAAAGCGGCGATGTGCGGGATGGAAAGCGACGTCCACGACTGCAATCGGGCAGCATCCTGCAGAACGAGGCCCCAGCCGACGCCAGAGCCCCAATCGTGTCCGACGAGATGAAAGTTGTCGATGCCCACTGCGTCTGCAACGCCGAACACGTCCTCGATTAGACGAGGAATGGCATAGTCGGCGAGGTCCTCCGGGCGAGCACCTGGTGAATAGCCCCGCTGATCGAACGCGACGACCCGGTAACCGGCATCGCTGGCAGCATCGATGAGCGGAACCCACATCACCGAGGTCTCGGGAAATCCGTGTAGCAACACGATATCGCCGTTGGGTGCCGGGTTGTCGAACCCGGCGACTCGAGCTCGAAACTCCATGCCGTCGACCTGCAGGCGCACCAATCCGTTGTGCTCATTGCCTGCGAACCGGGGCAGTTCACCGGTTGCCTGGGTATGCTGGCGGTCCCAGTCGGTGGACGCCAACGCCCCGATCCAAAACACCAGTACGGCGCCGATGCACAGGATCAGTACCAAGACGACGAGCCGCAGAGCAATTCTCACGGTCAGTGATCCTCTAGAAATTCGAAG
>CBDTZM010000355.1:0-3358 GCA_965364915.1 uncultured Pseudomonadales bacterium
GGCCGCCGAGCGCCACGGTTTATCGCTACTCAATATTCGGGTCGACGCGGCGTCTGGAGGGTTGACGTCATATTTCTAGCCTTCCATCGCTTCGAGCACGGTGAGGTCTGCGTTGACCGGGATGCCTGCCGCCTCGAACATCTCCTGGGTGCGCGCACTCACGAGACCTGCGCGCACGAGCGCAGGCATCATGAGGTCTTTCAGCGAATGGATTTGTCCCGGCGGCAACTCGCGGGTGATGCCGAGCTCGGTGGCTTCCTTGATACCGGCCGCGAAGTCTTCCGGTGCTATGCCGCTGGTCTCGAGCACCTCCATGAAGCCGTCGTCCATCGGCGCCATTTGACCGTCGACGAGGATTTTCACGGCATCGAAAGCAAACTGTGCGAGATCCTCGCGGTCGTCGGGGTGCAGCCCCGCCACTGTGGGTGTCAAATAGATGTGCCCGAAGGACACGTGGCGTGCCTCGTCGCGCATCACGTTGAACGTGATGGACTTCAACAACGGCTCCTCGGTTTGCTTGTACATGTTGTTGAAAGCGCCGAGCGCCAAGCCTTCGACAATCATATTCATCCCGATCATGACCTTGTAGAAGCTGTTGGTCTTGAGCGTCGTGTCGATCAAAAGCTTCAACCAAGGGACCATCGGGTAGTGGATGGCGATCTTGTTGACGTAGCGATCGTACACCTCGACGTGTCGTGCTTCGTCCACCGTTTGGGTTGCGGCGTAATACTTGGCTTTCATGTCGGGCACGCTCTGCGCGACCGTTGCCGCCGTGAGCAAGGCGCCCTGCTCTCCGTGTAGGAATTGCGATAACAGCTGCGCGGTCGAGTGCGCGAGAAATGTCTCTTGCTGCTGTTTAGAGAGCTTTTGAAAAAACGGCATCCGGGCGTACTGACTGTGCTCTGCCCCAATGATCGGGTTCGACGGATCGATCGGCGTGTCCCATTCGAGCTCCGCCGCGTTCCATTGGTTTTCTTTGGCGCGTTGATAAAGATCGTCGAGTTTGTCGACGGCGCCTTCGTAGTCGAAGTTCCAAGCGACTTGCATCAGCGTTTCGTATGTTTCCGAGAGCGGGTAGGGGTTGTCTCGCGCAGGCATGGCCATCGGGTAAGTTCCTAATTGCAGAGGTCGCCAGCACCTTTGCACAGGGCATTGCGACGCATGTTGATCTGCATCAAATTCCATATTGGTAGGTATTCGGCCCTCGGATATCCCGTATTTCACCACCCATTCAAGCCGTTATAAAAAAGACCGCACTGGTCAAGTGGAGAGGCTTACTCGATGAAGTTCTACCGTTGCGGGTCGATGCGAGCTTGGTTGTGGTTGACGCTGCTCGCCGTCTTCGGCGTCAATGTCCAAGCGGCAGACCTTGGAGCCGAAGCTTTTCAACGGGGTATATGTAACGCCTGTCACACGATTGGCGGCGGCAGGCTCGTCGGACCTGACCTGGCGGGAATCAACGCGAGACGCTCTCAAGACTGGCTCGTCAGCTTCATTCGATCGTCGCAGACGCTCATTGAGAGCGGTGACGCCGACGCGGTCGCGCTGTTCGAGGAGTACGGCCGAATGCTCATGCCGGATGCGCCGATCTCGAATGAAGAGATCCTGGCAATTCTGAGCTACGTCGCCACGCAGAGCCCGGGTACGGAACCGGTTGCTCCCGCACCTGCAGTCGAGCCCGTTCCAGTTGCCCCGCCATCGGCAGAACAGATCGCGCTGGGGCAGGATCTGTTTCAAGGCATTGTTCGTTTCGAACGCGGCGGCGCGACCTGCAATGCCTGCCACGACATCGCGGACGATGCCGTCATCGGCGGCGGCATCCTCGCTCGCGAGCTGACCGATGTCTTTTCGCGGATGAGCGGGCCCGGTGTGCAGGCGATCCTCGGCCAACCGCCATTCCCCGTGATGGAAGCCGCGTATGCCGATCACCCGCTTTCCGGGGATGAGATAGACGCCCTGGTCGCCTTATTGCAACGCGTGGCTGAAACGAGTGGCAACCAAATGCCGAGAGACTACGGTATGGGGCTGTTCACGAGCGGTGTCGTCGGTGCCGGGTTGGTCTTCGGGTCCTGCTCGCTGATCTGGCGACGCAGAAAGAAGGGGTCGGTCAACCAGTCGATATACGACCGTCAAATTAAATCAAGTTAGTCGCGTATGCGTTGTGCGAATCCAAGGTAAGAAAAGACTATGAGTTGGATCAAAGACATCATCTCGCCGGAAACTCGAAAGTGGGAAGAGTTCTATAGAAACCGCTTTCAACACGACCGAATTGTTAGAAGCACCCATGGCGTCAACTGTACGGGCGGCTGCTCCTGGCAGATTCACGTGAAAGACGGTGTCGTCGTTTGGGAAACCCAGCAACTCGACTATCCGCTGCTCGAAGATTCGCTGCCGCCGTACGAGCCGCGTGGATGCCAACGCGGTATCTCGTTCTCCTGGTATTTATACAGCCCGGTACGCATCAAATACCCACTGGTCAGAAGCGCACTGGTTGACGCCTACCGCAAGAAGAAGGCAGAGACCGGCGATTCCCTCGCTGCGTGGGAAGCATTGCAGCAGGACGAAGAAGCTCGCCGTAACTATCAGAAAGCGCGCGGCAAAGGAGGGTTCAGACGCGCGAGCTGGGACGAAGTGCTCGAGATCATGGCGGCGGCCAACATATACACGGCCAAGAAACACGGGCCTGACCGGGTCGTTGGGTTCTCTCCCATTCCGGCCATGTCGATGTTGAGTTACGCGGCTGGCAGCAGGTTCCTGCAGCTGTTCGGCGGTGTGAATTTGAGCTTCTACGATTGGTACTGTGATCTGCCGACGGCCTTTCCAGAGATCTGGGGCGAACAAACCGACGTTTGCGAAAGTGCCGATTGGTACAACGCGAAGATGATTGCCGACATGGGCGCGTGCCTGAACATGACGCGCACACCCGATTGTCATTTTTTTGCAGAGTCGCGCCACAACGGCACCAAAGCGGTCGTTTTCTCTCCGGATTTCTCCCAGGTATGCAAGTACGCCGACCAGTGGGTGCCGCTGCATGCCGGTAGCGACGGCGCGTTCTGGATGGCCGTCACTCACGTCATCCTGAAGGAGTTTCATTACGATAGCGCGACGCCATACTTCATCGACTACACCAAGCAGTACACGGATAGCCCGCTGCTCGTGAAGCTCGAGCAAGGCGCGGATGGTCACTTTCAGCCGGGTCGGCTGCTGCGTGCGGGCGAGCTCGAAGCTCATCGCGATATCACGAACGGCGAATGGAAGTTCGTCTCGATCGACGCAGACTCAGGAAGCCTCGTTGTTCCAAAGGGCGCCATGGGCCACCGCTGGGACGAGAAGCCCGGCAACTGGAACATGAAGCTCG
>CBDTZM010000356.1:0-3350 GCA_965364915.1 uncultured Pseudomonadales bacterium
GGTTCTGAAGATCGGGTTCGACTGGTGGCCCGGTATCTCGTCATGGGAGGATTTAGCGACGTACAGTTTCTCGACCGCTCGCCGACCGGTGCCGATCCCTTGTGGCTCGTGGTGGGTAGCGTGTAAAGTCAGGCTATCTCGGCGCCATGCGAATGCCTGCATCCAGGCGAATGGTTTCGCCGTTCAGATAGCGATTCTCAATGATCTGTTGTGCGAGCAACGCGTATTCCGGTGCGTTGCCTAAGCGTTTCGGAAACTGCACCATGTCGATCAACGGGTCGCGGACCCGATCGGAAGCGCCGGCCATCATCGGCGTTTCGAATATCCCGGGCGCAATGGTGCACACGCGAATTCCGGATCGCGACAAATCGCGGGCGATGGGCAAGGTCATACCGGCGACGCCGGCCTTGCTGGCAGCGTAGCCGGCTTGGCCGATTTGGCCATCGAAAGCCGCAACGGACGCGGTGTTGACCACCACGCCACGCTCAGCATCTTCGTCGTCCGGTTCATTCTTCTGCATCTCCCACGCGCACAATCTGAGGCAGTTGAAGGTGCCAATCAGATTGACTTGGATGATGCCGTTGAAGTACTTGAGCGGCATAGGCTCTTCCCTTCCGAGCGTTCGGGCGGCGGCACCGATGCCGGCACAGTTGACGTTGATGTGAATTGCGCCAAAGTCGCTCATGACGGCTTGCACTGCATTGGCCACTGAATCTTCGTCGGCTACGTTGACAACGTAGGCCCGTGCTGCGTCGCCAAGTTCGGTGGCGGTCTGTCGGCCGAGTTCTTCGTTCAGATCGAATATGGCAACGCGGCCCCCGTGTTGGATGACCATTTCCGAGGTCGCGCGACCGAGGCCGGAAGCGCCGCCGGTGATGACGGCAATCTTATCTTCGAGATTCAAGCTGTTGTCCTTCGTTGTCCTGCGTGCATGGCGCCGCGTAGTATAGAGTAATCGATGAGCTTGCCATTTCGATATTTGCCAGAGAGCCTGCACGATGCCGATGCGGTAATGCGCTGGTGCACGAATGGGTCCAGTTGGCAGCACGAAAACATCCGGCTGTTTGGCCGACTGGTGAGGGTGCCGAGGATGGTCGCTTGGTATGGGGACCCCGGCATCCGTTACCGCTATTCGGGTGTTCAGCACGCCGCCGAGGGATGGCCAAAACCGTTGAGGGCGTTGCGGGAAGAGTTGACCCAGCGTCTCGGGGTGAATTGGAATTTTGTGCTGTTGAATCGGTATCGTGACGGACGCGACTGGATGGGCTGGCACAGCGACGATGAAAAGGAAATGCGCGGCCTCGTTGCTTCCGTGAGCCTAGGTGCTACTCGGAGATTTCGCTTGCAGGACGGTAACGAGCGCTATCACCTCGACCTCGAACATGGATCAGTCGTGTTGTTCGACGGCCGCTTACGCCACACCCTGACGCGTACCTCGAAGCCGGTGGGCGAGCGCTTCAACCTAACCTTTCGCTGCATTGACGAGCTGGCTCAACGTGCTGATTCCTAATACGTTGGGCGTGGCGTGCAATGCGGCCGAACTGCTCACCTTCGATACAGACGACGATGTCAAGCGCGCGTTGGCGATTGACGAGCCGCTGCTCATATTGGGTGGTTGTAGCAACGTGGTACTGCCCTCGCGGTTGGACCAACGCGTTGGCAAGATAGCCATGCGCGGCATCAGCGCAACCGAGGTCGGCAACGATGTCTTGGTCACGGCCGCTGCCGGGGAAAGCTGGCATGGACTGGTGCGCTACACGTTAGGCAAAGGTTGGGCGGGCCTCGAAAACCTTGCGCTCATTCCTGGTCAGGTGGGTGCAGCACCGATTCAGAATATCGGCGCCTACGGCGTTGAAATTGCCGCCCGAACCGAGGCGGTACGCGTGATTGACCGACAGCGCGGGGTAGAGGTTGTGCTTTCCCCCGATGAGTGTGAGTTTTGTTACCGCTCAAGCGTTTTCAAAAGTCAGCCGGATCGATACGTCGTCCTGGACCTGACCTTGCGTTTGACGCGTTGCGCTCCGGTGCTCGACTACCCCGACGTGCAGGTCGAATTCACGCGGCTGGGTTGGAGCGAACCGACACCACGCCAGGTCGCCGAGGTGATCATGAGAATACGGCGGCGCAAGCTGCCCGATTATCGAACGTGGGGTAACGTAGGCAGCTTTTTCAAGAATCCGGTCGTGACCCGAACCGCCGCCCAAGCCTTGAACGAAGCCCATTCGCAGCTCGTCATGCATGCCCACGAATCTGGGGTAAAACTAGCAGCCGCGCAACTGATCGACCGTTGCGGATGGAAAAATCATCGTGACGGTGCCGTCGGTGTGTGGGCGCGGCAACCGTTAGTGCTGGTCAATTTAGGAGGCGCCAGCGGCCGCGACTTCCTACGCCTTGGCGACACCGTCCGCCGTTCGGTAGCCGAACGCTTTCAGGTGTCGCTGGAGATCGAACCCACTGTGGCTAGCGCGCCGGCAGGGTAGGCTAGGCTTCGGTCCTGTTGATCACCCCTTCTGCCTGTAACTCCGCTTCCCGTTGCCGGCGGCGTACCTCGCGAGGATCGTTGTATGCCCGAGCCGCAGGCGCCGGCGGCGTCGCAGGTTCTTCCGCCGCAGTCTCTCTATCTTCAGTCGCCGCGGGGGCTTTCTCTTTAGTCGCCGCGGGCGCTTTCTCTTTAGCCGCTGCGGGCGCTTTATCTTGAGACGCCACAGACTCTTTTTCTTTTGCCGCCGCGGGCGCTTCTTGAGACGCCACAGGCGCTTTTTCTTTAGCCGCCGCGGGCGCTTTATCTTTAGCCGCTGCGGCCTCTCCATCTTTAGTCGCCACAGGCGCTGGGCCACTGTCGGTGGGTTGAGCTTCGATTGTTGCCGGAGCTATTTCGGGTACGGCCGCTGGCTCTATAGGCGGGGTCGATGTTGCATCCTCCGGCGCTGGCGAGGACGGTTGAGCTTCCGCTGCTGCTGCAGCTTGGTGTGCTGCGGCTTCGCTCTGCGACGCGCGTGCGGGTACCTTTGCCGCCGGTTTCGTTGACTGCGCGTTGTTCGCTGCCTCTACGATCTTGCCACGATCGCGGCGCGGCATGCGTTTGCTCTGCGCCAGTTCGTCTTCGCTCGGGTTACGATCGCCCACGGGCGGCTTGCTGCGGGCCGGTTTTTCTCGCGTGGCAGCGTCGCTCGATGACCTTTTCTCGCGCTGTGGTTCCCGTGACGGCTTGCTGCGTTCGGAACGATCCCGATCGTTAGGCTTGTCATCCCTGGATCTGTTGTCGCTTCTGGTGCGCGATTCGTTGCCCCGATTGTTGGAATCGCGGGATTCGGACCGCTCCCCGCGTTTTTGCGAATCTCGGCGCGGCC
>CBDTZM010000357.1:0-3333 GCA_965364915.1 uncultured Pseudomonadales bacterium
GCATCGCGGCGGCACCCCTCGCGGTTCTGGGGCGGCTCGGGGCTGGCCGCCGCCTGGGCAGAATCCAATACGCGCGACTCGATTTACGACGCCTTCCGACGCAAAGAAACTTTCGGTACGAGCGGCCCGCATATCCGCGTACGCTTTTTCGCCGGTTACGCAATCGACCAAACGCTACTGGCTGCGGACGACATCATTGCTGACGCTTACGTGAAGGGCGTACCCATGGGCGGCGACCTGTTAGCCGACGGCGATTCGGCACCCGGTTTCTTCGTGTGGGCTACCCGCGATGCAGACACTGCCCCCTTGCAACGCTTGCAAGTCGTCAAGGGCTGGGTCGAGGGCGGTGAAACCTTCGAACAAGTCTACGATGTCGCGTGTTCCGACGGCGGCACCGTCGATCCAACCACGCACAGATGCCCGGACAACGGTGCGACGGTCGACATCGCAACCTGCGCCATTTCCGAGGACAAGGGCGCCGCGGAACTATCGGCTGTGTGGAACGACCCGGACTTCGTTGCCGGGCAACGGGCCTTCTACTACGTGCGGGTATTGGAAAACCCGAAGTGCCGCTGGTCGACCTGGGACGCGATTCGGGCGGGCGTGACACCGCGGCCCGACATGCATACCACAATTCAGGACCGCGCTTGGTCCTCGCCCATCTGGTACGTGCCGCCGTCGCCCAGGTTCATTCAGGTGCAGCGTCAGTAACGTACTCGATTGGGCGGGGCGCTATTTGATCGAGAAACGCTTCGATGTGATCGAAGGCGTCGTTGGCTTCCGGCAACGTCGCCTCGAACATGTGCCAGACGTGCAACATGTGCGGCCACGTCTGCAGCATGGCCCGTGAGCCTGCCGCGTTGGCTTTGTTGACGTAACGGCGCGCATCGTCGAGCAACATTTCTGCTTCGCTGGCGTGCACGAGTGTCGGAGGAAGATCGGCAAGATCGCCATGTATAGGTGAAACCCGCGGATCGCTTGGCTTGACGCGGTTAGCTAGCCATCCAAACCAGAGCATTAGGCCCTTCGGTATGCGGGCGATAAACCCCATCGCCGGCCCCAACATGTGGTCCGTTGAGAGGTTGCTTCTGAGACTAGGTCCAGAGAAGGTACTGTCCGTCGCGGGCGATAAGGCGATCGCTGCGTCGGCAGCACGCAACCCTTCGTCACGTGCCCACGCAATCACCACCAACGCGAGATTGCCGCCGGCGGAGTCTCCCGCGACAAACAATTTGTCTATCGGCGCGGCACCCTGCGGGCCATTCTCGAGAATCCAGCGATACGCGATTTGGCAATCGGCCAGGCAATCCAGGCGGCCGTTTTCCGGTGTCAATCGATAGTCGATGGCGAGCACGGCAGCGCCCGCGATCTTCGATAGCTTTGCGGTAACGACCCGATGACTACGCGGGCTACCCATGCTGAATGCACCACCGTGTAGATACAGCAGTCGCCGGTCCGGGTTCGACCCGCCGGCTACCACCCATTCGCCGGACACGCCGCCGGCGTCGACAGGGTGAACGTCCACACCGTCGAGATCCGCAGCGTCGCCTAGCGTGTCCATCATCGCGCGCATTGATGCCAAGCGCTCGGCACGGGACCCCTTCGGCGTCTGCGACATGAAGGCTATGCTTTGCACCGCTTCGGCGTGCTGCGGGCTCGGTTCCGTGGGCGACTCTGTCGCGTGCTCACTCGGCGCATCATAGACCGCAAGGTTTTCGCCGCGCAGATAAAATCGAGTCACGCCCCACAAGCCGAACGCAACGATGACGAGATAGACAATCCAATCCATGACTAATGTACCTCCGCCGAATCGCCCCAGGCCTTGCGCAAGCGCGCCATGTCAAAGCCGGGTTCTTGTGCCGCTTCGATAATCACCGCTTCTCGGCGCGCGATCAAATCCGCGGCCTCTTTGACCTGATCTGCAACGTCCCAAGGAATCACGACCGCACCGTGCATGTCGGCGTGGATGAGATCGCCATCGACCACGCGCATGCCTGACACCGTGACCGGGCGTCCGTAGTCGACGACATGCACGAACGCGTGGGACGGACCCACCCGGTCGGCCATCATCTGAAACCCTTCCGCGACATCCGGGATGTCGCGAATGCTGCCATCGGTAATCACCCCTTGGCAGCCGAGACCGTTGTGGATGTTGCTGTTGACCTCGCCCCAGAACGATCCGTAACCGCGCTGCGCGCCATCCAGATCCTGAATTACGACGACGCTCGGCTTCGCGCCTTCGTCGATATAGCCGTAGTACCCCATCGAGGTTTCCCGAGCCGTTTGACTGTCGTTGGGGTGCACGCTGCGAATGGAAGCGGTTCTTGCGACGGCGACCAGGCGTGGCAATTCCGGGCGTATGCAAACAAGCGGTTGGGTGGTGTACCCGTAGCCACGCCGTTTTGGCGCAACCACCTCCAACGCGTTACACACGGTCGGCGTGTCCAGTGTTTGCAGATCTGCGGCCAAGGCATCGGTCAATTCGCTCATGGGTTCCTCCAGAATTACTGCCAGACAGCGAGTATGGCAAGATGCTCACCATGAGCCAAGCAGACCGAGACAAGTGGAATCAAATGTACATCGAGGGTGCGTTTTCCGAGCGAACACACCCTAGCGCGCTGTTGGCAGAGTGGATCGACCGCTTACCCTCCGGTAGCGCACTCGACATCGCCTGCGGTGCGGGTCGCAATTGCTTGTTCCTGGCTCGACACGGCTTTTCCGTTACCGGTGTCGACGTATCGAAAGTTGGACTCGATCGCGCGGCGGCATCAGCAAGCCAGGAACAACTGGACATTACCTGGATCGAACGCGATCTCGATGAAGGACTCGGCGTCGAAGGCACCTTCAATGTCGTCGTCCTGTTTCGCTATCTAAACCTCGAGCTCATCGAGAAGCTACCGAACCTACTCGCACCCAAGGGCGTACTCATCGTCGAAGAGCATCTGCAAACGAGCGAGGACGTCCATGGACCGACCAACCCCGCCTTTTGCGTCCAGGCGGGTGAGTTGCGCGCGCACCTCGACAGCCTTGACGCTATGGTCGACGAAGAAGGCATCGTGACCGATCCGGATGGGCGCAAGGCGGCGCTGGCACGATTTATCGGCCGCCGCTAAGCCGTTTGCTACCAATTATGCGGTTTGCCGTTCCACTGCATGAACGATCCGGTCGTCTCCATCGAGGTGTTGTCGATGACATCGATGATGCCGCTGACACTTTCCTCCGGCGTGATCTCGGCGGTGGGTCCACCCATGTCGGTTTTGACATGGCCCGGGTGGATCAAGACGACGGCAATGCCGTCGCCGGCCATCTCGGCCGACATCATGCGCATGACCT
>CBDTZM010000358.1:0-3332 GCA_965364915.1 uncultured Pseudomonadales bacterium
GCCTTCATCGTCCGCTCGGGCGTACTCACCTCAGTGCATGCCTTTGCCGTCGATCCGACCCGGGGACTGTTCATACTCGGCTTCTTGGCCGTGGTCGTCGGCGGTTCGCTGGTGCTCTATGCGCTCCGGGCGAGTGCCGTGGCAGCCGATGTCCGGTTCAGCCTCTTCAGCCGCGAGACGTTTCTGCTCATCAATAATCTGTTGTTGGTCGTCGCTCTCGGGGTCGTCCTATTGGGTACGCTGTATCCGTTGGCTTACGAGGCGATTAGCGGTGGCGACAAGATCAGCATTGGTCCGCCGTGGTTCAACCAGTTTTTCGTGCCACTGATGTTAGTGGCCGCCTTTGCGTTGGGCATTGGTCCGTGGCTGAGCTGGAAGCGCAGCAACGTGCGCGAGTTGGTGCGGCGTCTGTCGTGGGTGCTGGCGGCGAGTATCGTCGCCGGCGTTGCGCTGCCGCTCATCGTTAGCGGCGAGGTGCGGTTGAGCGTTGTGCTGGCGTTGATCTTGGCACTCTGGATCGTCGGCACCCACTTGACCGACCTCACACGTCGAGCGCGCCTTGGCTTAAGACGTGTTCCGGTCGCCTATTGGGGAATGACGTTGGCCCACGTTGGATTCGCTGTCTCTATTTTGGGTGTCGCGTTGACCCATGAGCTCTCGATCGAAGAAGACATGCGCATGGCACCAGGCGACGAGGTCGTTCACGGCGGCGTCGCGTTTCGGTTCAACGGCGTGGCGACCGTCAACGGGCCCAACTACACGGCCCAGAGTGGTCGCTTCGAGATTCGCGACGGCGACCGCCAATTCTTGTTGAACCCGGAAAAACGCCGCTATCTCGCGAGCGGCTCCGTGATGACCGAGGCCGCCATCGATCCCGGATTCTTCAAGGACATATACGTTTCCTTGGGCGAGCCGCTGGCCAACGGCGACTGGGCCGTGCGCGTTTATGTCAAACCGTTCGTGCGCTGGATCTGGTTCGGTTGTTTGATGATGGCGTTCGGCGGCGTCTTGGCTGTCGCGGACAAACGCTATCGGCGTCTGCGCGAAAGATCGGCAAACCGGCTGGCTGAGGCACGTGCATGAACCGGGCCGGGTTGTTCGTACCGCTGGGTGTTTTTGCATTGATTCTCGTGGTCGGTTTTGCGGGTTTTCAGCTCACCGATCCGCATAAACTGCCTTCGGCGCTCATCGGTAAACCATTCCCCGAATTTGAGTCTACCTTACTGACACCCCTAGGGGTCAGCGTCGACCGCTCGAGATTGGTCGGTAGCCCGGTACTCGTCAACGTTTGGGCGACCTGGTGTCCAACCTGTAAGGCCGAACACGATGAGTTGATGCGCATACGTGCGACGACCGATTTGCGGATCGTCGGCGTCAACTATAAGGACGATCCGCAACGGGCACTGCGCTGGCTACAAGAGTTCGGCGACCCGTACGAGTTCAACTTGTTGGATCTGGACGGAACTTTGGGTGTAGAACTCGGCGTCTACGGCGCGCCAGAGAGTTTTCTGTTGGATTCCGAAGGCACCATCATCTACAAGCGTGTCGGCGAGATAAACCAGCGCATCTGGCAGCGCGAACTCGTGCCTAGGCTGCAGGTGTTGGAGGTGTTGGGCGATGGCTAAGGCAACCGCTATAGAAAGCCGACTCACGTTGGCCGCCTTGTTGTGCGCGGTGGCCTTCGGCTTGCAAGCGGCGAGCCCGGTGGACGTCTTCCAGTTCCCCGACGCGGCGCTGGAAGCTCGCTACCGCAGCCTGATTGCGGAGTTCCGCTGCCCGAAGTGTCTCAATACCAATCTGGCCGGAAGTGACGCGCCTATCGCTCAGGACCTGAGGGTTACGGTTCACCGTCTGTTGACGCAGGAAACGTATTCAGACGATGAGGTACGCGCATTTCTGCAAGCCCGCTATGGCGACTTTGTGCTGTACGACCCACCCCTCAAGCCGGGAACCTATTTGTTGTGGTTCGGACCGGTTGTGTTCATTGGGCTCGGGTTGGTGCTGGTCGCGTATCGATTGTCCCATCAAAAAGCCGTGGATTTGAGCATGGCGGATCGAGACCAACTACAGACCATCCTCCGTGATGAGATCGGTGAAGAGTTCCCTGAACAATCCATCACTGAAGAACGCGGCGCATTGGGCAACGAGTGATTTTCTGGATCGTACTAACAGGCCTGACAGCCGTCGCCATCGCGTTCGCGGTACTGCCGTTCTGGCGGCCGGGATCCCGAACGCATCCCGGCAGCCCAACGGTCCGCAGGAGTGCCACGTTGCGGGCCCTGTACCGCCAGCGCGTTGCCGAACTCATTGAGGAGTCCGCCGCAGGCATCGTCGATCCATCGAGTCTGGCGGAAATGGAGGAGGAACTCGGGGGCGTTCTACTCAAGGAATTTGAACAAGACGGTGACCCTCAAAACGCTGAGCGCGGCTGGGCGTGGATGGTCGTCGCGATCGTGGTGCCGCTGTTGGCCGTGTCGATCTACCAACGGGTGGGTGAACCAGACGCGCAGGTGTTGCAGCATGGAGTAGAGGTCATGCAGCTGGACCCCGAGAAGGATACGCTGGCGCTGGATCGTTGGCGCAACACCCTGGCGACGAGGGTCGCAGACAAACCGGACGACGCCGAAAGTTGGTATCTGCTCGGACACATCTATCTCAAAACCTCTAGCTTCCAACGCGCTGCGGAAGCGTTCGCCATGGCGCATAACGTGTTTGGCGATGATTTGAGCATCGACCTGTATTGGCTGCAGTCTCGGTACCTTGCCGCAAATGGGGTGTTGGATGACGCTAGTCGCGCTATCGCCGAGCGTATCTTGGGCCGCCAAGCTAATCACCCCGTCGTCCTCGAAATGTTGGCGATTGATGCGTATCGGACGGGCGACTACCGCCAAGCCGTCGGCCTGCTGAACCGGGCTTTGTCGGTTCCACAAGACCTGCTGCAGCAGGCAGCGTTGACGGCCGGTCTGAAACAGGCCCGGTCGTTGCTCGGCGACTTGAATCCGAGCATCGACGTGCGACTCACCGCCTCCGAGTCGCCGCCTCCCAACGCGACGTTGTTTGTCATTGCCCGGCCGGTAGGTGGCGGCATGCCCTTTGCGGTGGTACGGCGGCCGGCCCACCCGTTGCCCGAATCGATTCGCCTAGACGATGCCGTCAGCATGAATCCCGCAGCGCCCTTATCGGCTGCGGTGGAAATCGAGGTGGTCGCTCGCATCAGCCTTCTTGGGACGCCGATGGCGCACCCGGGCGATTGGGAGTGGCGGTCAGAGCCGGTGGTGCTGAAGGCAGTGGACCCCACAATGGTACTCGCTGCGGAGCTAAAACCTCCGGAC
>CBDTZM010000359.1:0-3316 GCA_965364915.1 uncultured Pseudomonadales bacterium
CGGCGCTTCGGAATTTCAAATTCACACGCAGTTCTTGAGCGCATCGCAGCAGACGGCGGCCGACTTACCCTACGCCAATATCGTCGCGCTCAACGAGCACGCCGCCGTGCTGCACTACCAACACTACGATCGAGTGGCGCCCGCTGAGGGGCGCAGCTTTCTAATCGATGCGGGCGCACGGCATTGCGGCTATGCCGCCGACATTACCCGCACCTACTCGGCCCACCCAGGCGACCGTTTCGCAGAGTTGGTCGACGCGCTCGACCGGGAGCAACAGGCCCTCGTAAAAACCATCCGGCCAGGCATCGACTACCTGGAACTGCATGTCGACATGCATCGACGCCTGGGGATGCTGTTAGCCGACTTGCAACTGGTGAAGTGCGACGGCGCCCACGCCTTCGAGTCGGGCATCACGCAGACCTTTTTGCCGCACGGGCTGGGACACTTGTTGGGCCTGCAAACCCACGACGTCGCGGGCCAGCAGACGAGTGCCGACGGGGGGCAAAATGCGCCGCCCGAGAAGTACGCCGCACTGCGCCTGACGAGACGCTGCGAAGCGTCGATGGTATTCACGATCGAGCCGGGTTGTTACTTCATTCCCATGCTGCTCGAGGCGTTGCGCCAAGGTCCGCTCGGCAACGAGGTCAATTGGCCGGCCGTTGAGGCTTTGGTGCCTTGCGGCGGCATACGCATCGAAGACAACGTATTGGTGACCAACGACGCCCCGCGCAACTTCACGCGCGTGGCGTTTGCCGCACATGACTAAACTGACGGTCGAGAGGCTCTTCGGGGACCCGCCGTTGGCCGACACGCTACCGACCAATATTCAGATCACCCCTGACGGGCAGTACGCGACCTACTTGCGAGCGTCCATTGATGACCGCGAACGGTTGGATCTTTGGCGCTGCCAGCTCGAAACCGGCGCGTCTGAGTGCTGGTTGCCCGGTAACGCGCCAACGTTGGGTGACGCGGCGGGAGCGTCCGGCGACTCAGGAGGGTCGCTCGAGCTTTCCACGGAAGAGCAAGCCGCCAGAGAGCGTAAGAGGCAGTTTAGCCACGGTATCACCGACTACCATTGGAGCCCGGACGGTACGGCGATTCTCTTGCCCCTCGACGGCGCCGGGTGGCTCATGGACGCAGCGACTCTGAACGTACGGCGCATCACCCCCGAAGGCCATCGACACACTGACATTCAGCTTTCGCCGCTCGGCAACTTCGTGAGCTACGTCCGCGACGGCAGCCTTTACTACACGCCGGTCAGCGGCGCGGCCGAAGTGGCCGTCGCCGAGTCGTCCGAGCCCAACGTCAGTTTCGGCATCGCCGATTTCATTGCCCAAGAGGAGATGCACCGTTTCAAGGGGCATTGGTGGCACCCTCAGGAACGGCACATTGCGTTGACCAAGGTCGATACATCGACCGTTGCCGAAAGCCAACGATTCGAGGCCGACGCCGATCGGCTGCGCGTGATCCCACAGCGTTATCCGTTCGCGGGGGCAGCCAATGCCAAGGTCGAATTGGCGGTCTTCGATCTCGCGTCCGGTATTACCCACTGGATCGACTACCGGGACACCGCGGAGGACTATCTTGGCCGGGTCGACTTTGCCAACGACACGCTGGCGATCCAAGTACAGGATCGAGCGCAACAGCGACTTACCGTCAAACTCGTCGCGTTAGACGCCATGTCGACCGAGGTGCTGTTGGTGGACGAGTCGGATTCGTGGATCAACTTACATGACAATTTTCGAGTACTCGGCGCGGCGGACTACCTATGGACCTCCGCACGCGACGGCTACGATCACCTTTACCGATACCGCAACGGCACATGCGAGCAGCTGACCGAAGGCAGCGGCCGAGTCGATCAGGTGCTGCACGCGTCCACCGAGACGGTTTTGCTGGCCGGATGGTTCACCACGCCGACCGAACAGCATTGCTACGAAATCGATCTCACGACGCGCGCGGTCACACAAATCACCGACGCAGGTTGGCACGAGATCGATGTCACCGAAGATGGCCAACAGTTGATCGACCGCTTCAGTAGCCTGAACAACCCAGGGGAGTTGCGCATTGGGCCTGTTCGCGGCGAACGTCGCCTGGTGCTCGATGCCAAAATCAGCGAGGGGCACCCCTACCAGCCCTATCTGGATGACCACGTTACCCCGACGCTCGAAACGCTAACGTCCAGCGACGGTCACCCGTTACACCTGCGTCTGACCGAACCCCGCACAGCCACGCACCCCGTACCCTTGATTGTTTACGTCTACGGTGGGCCCGGTGCTCAACGCGTGCGCAACGAATGGCCGGGCCTGTTGCTGCAACTCTTCCAGCAACACGGATTCGGCGTGCTGGAACTCGACAATCGCGGCAGCAGCAATCGCGACAGCGCCTTCGAGCGAGCGCTGTTCCGAGGCTTAGGCGCGGCCGAGGTAGAGGATCAGCTGGCCGGCGTGCGCTACGCGGCAAGCCTGGATTGGGTAGATTCAGCGCGCATCGGCGTGTTCGGACACAGCTACGGCGGTTTCATGACCTTGAAGTGCATGGGCAAGGCCCCCGATGTCTTCAAAGCCGGCGTGGCGGTAGCGCCGGTCAGCGACTGGCATCTGTACGACACGCACTATACGGAACGCTATCTGGGTATGCCGCAGGATAACGTGCAGGCTTACGAGGCCAGTTCGGTCTTCGGCGATCTTGACAACATCGAGGGGAAACTGCTGTTGATGCACGGTATGTCCGACGACAACGTGCTGTTCACGCACACCACAATGGTGATGCGCGCGCTACAGAAGCGCAACTTTGCCTTCGAACTCATGACCTACCCGGGATCCAAGCACTCGCTGCAAGAACGGGACATTGCTATACATCGTTTCAATCTCATACTGGATTTCTTCGAGAGGAACCTATGACCACATCGGTTAGACGGGCGACACGTGAAGATTTGACCACCCTTGTCGAGTTCAACGTTGCGATGGCGGCCGAGAGCGAGCACAGACGACTCGACGCTCGAGTGTTGACTCGCGGCGCCGAACATTTGTTCGACGCACCGGCCGACGGTTTCTACCTGATGGCGGAAGTCGATGGGATGGCTGCAGGTTCGCTCATGGTGACCTACGAGTGGAGCGATTGGCGCAACGGCCGCTTCTGGTGGATTCAAAGCGTTTACGTACTACCGGAATTTCGCCGCGCGGCCGTCTACAGCAAGATGCACGACTGGGTGCGTAAGGCGGCCATCAGCGACGAACACGCGTGCGGAATTCGCCTATACGTCGAGAAACAGAACATCGGCGCCCAGGCCACGTATCAAAGTCTCGGCATGGTCGCG
>CBDTZM010000360.1:0-3309 GCA_965364915.1 uncultured Pseudomonadales bacterium
CAAAGACGTCGACGAGATGCTCTGGCAGGTCGGATTGATGGTACTAGACTTCGCAATCGTCGCAATTCTGGTGCGACGCCAGAAAAGCCTGGCGGCAAGCGGCATCGTCGCGCTTGGTCTGCTGACGTATGGGGCGCACGCCTTGATCGGACTGTCCTGGGCTTACGTCCTGTTCCTGTGTATTGCCGTCTATGGGATATCCGGTGAGTTGGGCCACAGAACCTCGGGTAACTACCGAGTGCGGTTCGTGTTCTTCACGACCATCAATCTCTCGATCTGGATACTGTTGACGAACTATCTCGAGATAGATCCCCACGTGGCGTTTCTTGCCTTCGCGATCAATGCGGTGGGCGCATTGCAGCTCGTGCTAGCACATACCTATCTTGGCGCCCGCATCTCGCGCTACCGATTGGGGTTGCTGTTAGCGATATCAGTTGGCATTTGGCACCACCTGTTGGACCCCAATGCGGTTTGGTGGTTCGACATTACCGTTTTGTATCTTGGCAGCTTGGCTCTAGTCGCCGTCGGTGACCGGTTGCTTGAGGGACCGGGCAGTCTAATTCAACTAACGCGTCGTTGCGCGGCGATTGGTGCGGCTGTGTCGCTCGTATCAATGGCAATTTCATGGAGGTTCTATGCTTCACTCGTTTGATGACGTCTCAAGCGACTACCCTGCCTTCGCTGAATTACCAGCACGACGCTACGTTGGCGACGGCTACCACCTCGGTGCGCGCTGCGCGAACCTAGAGCATCGACCGCATCGATATTTTCTGCAGCACGACTGCCGTTCTCAAGCAGTGGCACGGGTCGTTGCGATCATCTCCGATCGTGACTGGCTCGGGCAACCGGTCGGGATGCTGGGGTTGTATGAGGCGATCGAGCGTACAAACCAGGATCTCATCAGGCAGATGATCGACGCCGCGTGTGAGTTTCTATCGGAAGCCGGTTGTCGAGTTGCGATTGGCCCGATGAATGGGTCTACCTGGTTCGACTATCGGTTTAGCGTACCGGGCGGTGGTCGACCGTTCTTTCTCGACGCGTACAACCCCGATGGGTACTTGGGCCATTGGTTGCACGCTGGATTTGCGCCCGTGGAGCACTATCAGACATATGCCATCGAACGAGACCGGTTCGGTTTCTCGCGTGTCGAAAAATTCTCGCGCCGCATGTCCGACCGTGGCGTCACATTGGGATGCGTTGACTCCGAGAATTTCACAGACGTGCTTCCGGACATACACGAACTGTGCCTCGAGGCGTTTACCGACAATCCGTTGTTTACGCCGATTGATTTCGATGATTTTCAGGATCTGTATCGCCCCGTCGGCAATCTAGTCGATCCGAGGTGGGCCCTCATCGCGCGGGACGGCAACGAACGATTGCTCGCTTTCGCCTTTGCATTCCCCGACCTTTTCGACACACAACGTCGCAGCTTGGTGGTCAAGACCGTTGCGGTACGGCGTGACGGATCCGCCACGGGGTTAGGCGCGTGGATGACGGAGCTATTACACCAACGCGCACATGAACAGGGCATGGATCGGATCTATCACGCGTTGATGCACGAGCACAACGCGTCGACCAAGATCCATAGCAAATCTTCGCGGGTCTACAAGCAGTACGTATTATTGGGACGGTCGCTATGACATCTCCACTGATCGATCATTTAGCGAACCAAAGTCGATGCCACCATGATGAGCTGGCGATCATCGACGGCAAGCGCACGGTGACATTTCTGGAACTCGAGACGCTGACCAAGCGCTGGGCAGCTCGGTTCGAAGATCTCGGCATCGGTACACAAGACCCGGTATTGGTTTTCGTACCGCCGTCGATCGATCTTTATGCGATCTTGCTCGCCCTTTGGTGGCGCGGTGCGGTCGCCGTGTTTGCAGATGCGTGGACAACTCGTAACCGCATGTCGATCGTGACCGAACAAGTACAACCGAAACTGTTTGTCGCCATTCCGAAGGCGTTGATATTACGTGCGGCGGCGCCCGCTCTCCACGACGTACCGACCGAGATCCTATGGCCGTGGCATAGGTTGCCACCCGCGTCAGAAGCGCCATCCCCGACGCCCGTCGAAGCCAAGCAGTCGGCTCTGGTCACCTTCACGACGGGAAGTTCGGGCACACCCAAAGGCGCGGATCGCACGCACGGGTTCCTGATCGCACAACACCGTGCGCTCGATGACGCGCTTGGTGAGATACCGCGCGGTCCGGAACTCGTGACACTGCCAATATTCGGGCTGCATGCGTTGGCAAGCGGACGCACCTGTCAATTGGCGCCGATCTCTCACGCCAAACCCTCACGTTACGATCCAAAGCGCATGTTGCGGGACATTCGTCGGCACCGACCTTCCTCGGCAGCCGCGTCGCCCGCCGTCTACGAGACCTTGGTCCGTCATTTGGAAAGATCCGGGGTGCGGCTCGAGGAGGGCATGCATCTACACGTTGGCGGTGCTGCGGTGACGCCATCGTTCATGGCGCGTATGCGGCAGGTCTTCCCGAATGCGGTCCTAACCGCCGTTTACGGCTCGACGGAAGCCGAACCGATCGCCCTGTTAGATGGCGACACGCTGGCCGCGCACGAAGAGCAAACCGGTTGGGCACGCGGCCTGCCGGTGGGGAAACCCTATCGAGGCATTCGGGTTCAGATTATTGCCGCTGGTCAGCAGGTTTTTTCCGAGTGCACCAGCGAACGATGGCAACGAATCGCGGCAAACGTAGGCGAAATCGGTGAGATTTGCGTCGCCGGTGATCATGTGCTGACTCGTTACTATCATTCCTCGACGCAACAGTCGGCGGATCGCGACTGGCAGAAGGTTCGCGTGGGTGAGACCGTGTGGCATCGCACAGGTGATGCCGGATCCTGGCAATCCGATGGTTGTTTGTCGTTACACGGCACGGTTGCGCAATCGTTCGAATGGGCAGGACGTCATTGGTATCCGTTTCCCTTCGAGTTGCAGCTTGCCACGTTGCCCGAGGTCAAGAAGGCAACGTTGGTGTGTGCCGCAGGTGGACCCGTCGTGTGCGTAGAACCACGAGGCAGCGTGACAAAACAGGCGGTGAAGGCCTCAATCGCGACACTGGAATTGCCTTTCGATTGGTCGTTGTGGCTCGGTCGTATTCCGAGAGATCCGAGGCATAATTCCAAAGTCGATCATCATCGCCTGCGCGTTCTGGCCAGGACGTCGACATGAATCCGTTGATCCGTTCGCGATGGTGGTTGTTAGCGGCGAGCGTATTGCTGATCGGCGGGCTCGCCTCAGGGTTGTCTGACCTGCGCCTCGATAACTCCTTTGAGATCTGGTTCCCC
>CBDTZM010000361.1:0-3304 GCA_965364915.1 uncultured Pseudomonadales bacterium
CCTGTAACACGAGCGCGACCTCACGGCCCACCCGCCGGCGCGTCTCCGGGCGCATACGGGTGGTCGCCGACGCAACGTGCGGCGTGACGATGACGTTGTCCATCGCCAACAACGGGTTGTCGAGGTCGGCCGGTTCGGTTTCCAGGACATCGAGTCCGGCGGCCGCAATGCGTCCCTCTCTAAGCGCATCGATCAGATCCGCCTCGTTGATGATGGGTCCACGGGCCGTGTTGACGATCACAGCCGTGGGTTTCATCTGGCGAAGGGCATCGGCGTCGATCTTGTAGCGCGTTTCGTCGTTCAGCGGCGCGTGGACAGAGAGGTAGTCCGATCGTTCCAGCAGCTCGGGGAAACTCACCGGCTCGACGCCGGCATCGCTGATCGTGAGTTCGCTGACGTATGGGTCATGCGCGATGACGTGCAATCCAAACGCTTTGGCTCGCTTAGCGGTACAACGACCGACGTTGCCGAACGCCAACAACCCCAGCGTTTGACCCATCAACCTCGGAGTTTGGTCCAACAGCGGTCTGCCTTTATACCAGTCGCCGCGCATCACCATGTCTTGCATGATTCTGGTGCGTCGTCCGGCGGCGAGCAGCAACATCATGGCGTGGTCGGCAACCTCTTCGATGAACACGTCGGGTACGTTGGTCACGACGATACCGGCGTCGGTGGCGGCAGCCACGTCGACCATATCGACGCCGACGCTGCCCACGCCGATCACCACGCACTGCTCTAACTTGCCGATGATTGCCTGATTGATGTTGATGCCCCAGGACGTGATGATCGCGTCGGCGTCTTTGGCGCCGTCGGCAAAACTCTCCGGCGTGGCGCCATCCACCTCGACGATGTCCGCCAGCGGTGCCAGGGCTTCCAGCTCCATGGCGTAGCGTTCCTCAATCGCCTCGGCGCGGGCGCGCCGCGGCAGTTGCACGACAACCTTCTTCTTATTGCTCAACCTATCCTCCCTGTATCCAACTGAAATTCTCGCATGTTTGCGTTGTGTCGGTCACCATCCCGAGAGTGTTAAGGTGACGCCGCGTAGCGGTTTAAGGGGGTACGATGCGCGAGAATTCATCATTGGCGGCATGGCGCGACAAACGTCAGACCATCGGCGCCTGGTTGTCGCTGGCCAACACGCATGCCGCCGAGACGCTGGCGAGCATGGGGTTCGATTGGATCTGTGTCGACCTGCAGCACGGTCTGTTGGACTACAAGGATTTGACACACATGTTGCCGGCCATCTCACGATCGGACGCAACGCCGATGGTGAGGGTGCCGTGGAACGATCCGTACGCGATCATGCGAGTCCTCGATGCCGGTGCCTACGGGGTCATCGTGCCGCTCGTCAACAACCGTGAGGAAGCCGCCAGGGCGGTAGCCGCTTGCCGTTACCCACCGATTGGTAATCGCTCGTTCGGGCCCATTCGGGCCGCTTTGTATGGCGGCCGCGGCTATGCGCGCGAAGCCAACGATCAGGTGGCCTGCCTGGCCATGATCGAAACGGAAGAGGCACTCGAGAATTTAGAGGACATCGTGACCACGCCGGGTTTGAACGGCATCTACATCGGACCGTCCGATTTGGCGTTGGCCTTGGGACTACCGCCGCAAGGCGATACCAAAGACCCCAAGCATTCCGAAACGGTGAAGCGAATTCTGGAGTTGTGCCAAGCCAACGACGTCGCCGCCGGCATCCATACGTCGAGCTTGGAGTATACCCAGCGCTACCTCGAATGGGGTTTCAACCTGGTGACGCTGGGCAGCGACTTGGGATGGATGGCGCGCGCGGCCGGAACCGAACTCGCCGCAGCGCGGGGCACGCAAGAGGCTGAGCGCGAGAAAACAGGATATTAGTGGAGGAGGGCATATGACTTACGAGCAAATTCTATTCGAGATCCAAGACAACATCGGCATCCTGACGCTGAATCGTCCGGACCGGTTGAACGCCTGGACCTACACGATGAGCGCGGAACTCACCGACGCCATCGAGTCCTGCAACGACAACCCGGACGTGGGCGCGATGGTCATTACCGGTGCCGGTCGGGGTTTTTGTGCCGGCGCCGATATCAAGGATACCTTTCAAGCGCGCCTAGACGGCGAACCTGCACAGCGCCCAAAGCGCAATCCGACCGACTGGGTCGGCCTGGTGCGAAGCTCCAAACCGATCGTGGCGGCGGTGAACGGCGCCAGCGTCGGCGTCGGCGCCACGATGGTGTTGCCTTGCGATGTGATCGTGGCATCTGAGTCCGCCAAGTTTGCGATGGGCTTCATCAAAATGGGGTTGGTTCCCGAGCTGGCGAGCTCGCATTTCCTCGTGCAACGCATGGGCATCGGCCGGGCCAGCGAAATGTGCTTGTCGGGCCGGCTCTATCCAGCGGCGGAAGCCTACGAGCAGGGTTTGGTGGACCGGTTGGTGCCCCACGAGCAGCTCATGCAAACCGCCACCGACATCGCCAAGTCGTTCGCGGCCAACCCGGCACCGCAACTGCGCTGGGTCAAACAGCTGTTGACGCAGAACGGCTCTGCGACCGACCTGAAAGCAGTGCAAAAAATCGAAGGAGAGATGCTGCAGCTCGCGTACAATACGCCCGAGCACAAGGAGGCCGTCGCCGCCTTTCTAGAAAAGCGTGAACCCGACTTTCGAAACCTTGCTTAACAATCCACCGCCAGAGCTGCTCTGGCTACTCGGCCTAACGGCGCTTGCCGGTGTCGCGCTGGCGAGCGGATTTTGGCTGGCGCGGTTGAAGGCGGTGCGCCGACATGCGTTCGAAGATGGCCTGACACGCGATTCCGACCAACAGATGGCGCAAAGAATTCTCATCGAAGAGCGCCTGGACATTCGCACTCGCGAGTTCGTCCGCCTCGAAGGGCAGGCGAGCACGCTCGAAAGCCAGTTGGCGGCCACGCGCGGCGATCTCGAACAACGTAACCGCGAGCTTGCCAAACAACAGGCAGAGTTTGCCGCACTCGAAGCGCGGCTAGACGAAAGCCGCCGCTCGTTCGACGAGAAGGAGCAGCTGTTCAAAGAGTCCAGCGAGAACCTGAAAAAGGAATTCGAGTTGTTGGCCAACCGCATCTTCGAACGGCAAGGCGAAGCCCATCAGCAAAAACTCGCAACCGTGCTCTCGCCGTTCAAAGACCAGATCGTCGATTTCAAAAAACGCGTCGAACAGGTGTATCACACGGAAAGCAAAGACCGGGCGTCGTTGCTGGCCGAGGTGCGCAACCTGCAGAAGTCCAGCGAGCGGATCAACCAGGAAGCCGAAAGCCTCACCCGGGCCCTCAAGGGCGACAAGAGGCTGCA
>CBDTZM010000362.1:0-3282 GCA_965364915.1 uncultured Pseudomonadales bacterium
CCGTCTGCAATGGATAGCGCAGGTACCAGTCCTGTAGCGAGCGTAGTTCCGCCAGATCGTGACGTCCCGATCGGTCGACCAGCGCGTACTCGTAAATCCAACCGACGCCGGTCGCATCGGGCCCGAGGGTCGGGTTGATCCCCTCGGGCAGCCGCCCACTGACGTAGTTGAGGGATTCCAACACGCGGGAGCGCGCCCAGTACATGTCCGTCCCGTCCTCGAAGATGATGTAGACGAACGAGATTCCGAAAAACGAGTAGCCGCGCACGACGTCCGCTTTCGGCACCGCAAGCATGGCCGTGGTGAGTGGATAGGTCACCTGGTCCTCGACCACCTGTGGGGCCTGGCCGGGAACCTCGGTGAATACGATGACCTGAACGTCGGAGAGATCGGGAATCGCGTCGAGCGGTGCGTTTAAGTACGCCCACATCCCGACGGATGCCACGAGAACGGTCGCCACTAGAACCATGAAGCGATCTCTGATCGAAAAGTCGATGATCGACTTGATCATTGCAATTCATCCGCATCTGCTTCGGTCGCTTCCGACATGTCCATCTCCATGTCTGGTGGAGACGTTGCGTCCGACTTCGATTCACCCGCACCGACCTCCGTCATCTTGGCGGTGGCTTCGCGAAGCTTCGATTCCGAATCAATCAGAAACTGCGCCGATGTCACAACCTCTTCGCCGGGTAGCACGCCTTCGAGGACAATCACCCGACCATCCGATTGCAGTCCTAGTTCGACCTCGCGCGGTTCGAACTTGCCGGGCTCTCGCACGACAAATACCCGATCTTTCGAGCCGGATCGAACCACCGCCTCCGCAGGGATAACCGTGGCTTGCTCCTGTCGGGAGGCGTACACCGTGATCTCGGCAAACATCTCCGGCTTCAACGCCAATTCGGGATTGTCGAATTCGATCCGAACTTTGACGGTACGCGTCTTCGACTCGGCGTAGGGATAGATATAGGCGACGAGCCCGCGAAAGGTTCTTCCCGGCAGGCCGGCAAGCGTCATTTCCGCTTCGTCGCCGACTTCGATCCAAGGCAGTTCATATTCGAAGATATCCGCGTAAGCCCACACCCGAGTCAGATCAGCGATCATGAACAGTTCCATTGTCGGCGCCACGTGCTGTCCTACCCGTGCGCCGATCCGAGTCACGATGCCCGAAGCCGGGGAGTGAATGTGCAAGGCTTTTTGTGGCGTGAGGGTTTCTTCGAGTTCGCGGATCTGATGTTCCGGCACATCGAAAAGCTCGAGGCGCGCGCGGGAGCTTTGCACGAGTTCTTCGGCACCGCGGCGGATGTCTGCTACCGAACTATTCTTGAGCACCTCGTAGTTCTTCAAGGCCAGCACGTATTCCTGTTGACTGGCGACGAGCCTGGGTGAGTAGAGACTCAGAAGGATGGTGTCTACTTCCACCTGTGCGCCGGTGGTATCGACAAACAGTTCCTCGATCCAGCCTTCGATCTTAGGGTGCAGCTGCG
The DNA here is from genome assembly GCA_965364915.1 of uncultured Pseudomonadales bacterium. Lineage (GTDB taxonomy): Bacteria > Pseudomonadota > Gammaproteobacteria > Pseudomonadales > Azotimanducaceae > Azophilus. The sequence continues at coordinate 1,485 of CBDTZM010000362.1, forward strand.
TGATGCGCGCCTCATCGTAGCTGATTCGACCGACCGCACGCACCGTGTGGCTAAGCGCCGCGATTTCGGCCTTGGCCGTGCGCACGCCAATGTTTTGCTGGACGACCGGGTCGATCCGCACCGTACCGGCTATTTCACCACCATCCGCGTCGTCAGCAAATACGGCGATGTAGTCCATGCCCATGGAGTCCTTGGCGGGCACAGGGGAGGTAACCGTCGGGTTCATGGGGTGTCTGTAGAACAGCGGTTGCTCTTGGTCTTCAACCATCGCAGTACCACCCGAACCACCCATCGGGCTCGACTGCCCAAGCCAATACCCGAGGCCGGCACCGAGGATCAGAGTCACAAGCGCAGTCAATAGCAATCTGTTATTCATGGGTTATCTCCCCACCAACGGCGGCGTACAACCGGGCAAGCGCCTGGTTGGCGGCGCTCAAGGAACGCCAGTATTGAGTTTCATAGTTGAACAGAGTGACCTGGCTGCGCACGAGATTCAGAAAGTCGACTTCACTCACCTGATATCCGGCCAACATGGACTGAACGGTCTGCCTGGCTTGGGGAATGATCCCGGTGTCGAACAGCGAGAACCGTTCGCTTGCTTGTTGGTAATCTGCGCTCGCCTGAAAAATCTCGGCATACACCGCATTGCGCTCATCCTGCAGTCTATAGCGCTCACTCTGCAGTTCGCTGTTGCGCTGACTCACTGCACTCGAACGTTTTCTGGTCGGATACAGCGGTAAGTTGACGCTGAGTCGAAAGGTCAGCAAATCAGCACGCTCACCCCCCATGAATGGCGGATTGTCACCCTGACGAGCACCGTATACGGCACCGATCGTGAAGTCCGGGTAGTAGTCCTTTTTCGCTAGACTGACACGAGATTCGGCAGCCTTAATGTCGTGTCGAATCTTCGCCAGCTTCGGACGCTGCTGCCGAGCACGTTCGAATAAGGCACCCTCCTCCGCAAGTTCGGGCAACGTCCGATTTGTCGATTCCGGCAGCACAATCTCGTTTTCGGCTGGCCGGTCCATGAGTTTGTTGAGCCCTGCCGCTTCTCCCCGCCGTAGTCCCGTGAGTTGAATTTTCTGATCCAGCAACTTCGAGAGTTCAAGTTGGGCGAGCAGCACATCCTGCTGCAGGCCGCTGCCAACTTCGTACTTCGTGTTAGCTATCTCGACAAATTGCCGCAGCAGTTGCTGATTTCGGGCAACGATTGCCAACGCCTGGTCGAGGTAGTGCAAGGTCCACCATTTAGACCGCACGTCACGGACCAGGCGCAACCGAGTCTCTTCGACGTTATTCCTCGCCGCCTCGGCCTCGAAGGAAGACGCTGCTTCTTGCAGCGCGAGTTTTCCCGGGAACGGAAGCCGCTGACTGATGCCGATCTGCACCTGAGTCATTGCTTCCTGGCCAACATTGAACGTGTCAGTGGGGAAATTCAGTGCGTTCACGCTCAAGATCGGATCCGGTAGCGCGCTGACCTGGGATGGGATCGCCAACTTAGCCTGGAAGCGCGCCAGCATCGATGCAAGATTCGGATTGTCGGCGATCGCTATGGCCACTGCATCTGCCGGACCCAGAGCGTTCGCTGAACCTGTCGAGCGCGTTGCCGCCGACACGAACGTTGGGCTCATGGCAACTGCAACCACAAGCGTCCATAAGATTCGCAACCGTTTGGTCCGCAACTTTTTGTTTGCTGGCTTGTTAGTGGTCATGGCCGCCATCCCGTGTGAAAAGGCAACCGTTGCAATAGTTTTCATAACACTCTCAATCCGTCCGTTTCAACTCCATCACTGCACGC
>CBDTZM010000363.1:0-3273 GCA_965364915.1 uncultured Pseudomonadales bacterium
CGGCCACCTCTCCGATAGATTTGTTTGTCTACTTGCCGTCCCTGGCGCGACGTTAACTGATCAAGTATCCCCCGTCGCGACGGCGCTCAGTATAGAGTTATTCGGCTTTGAGGATCTCGTATTTCTTCAGGTAACCACGAAGCTGGTGGTAGGTCAGGTCGAGCAGCTCGGCCGCTTTACGTTGGTTGTGTTTCGCTTGTTCCAGCGCCGCGTTGATCATGCCGATTTCATAGTCTTGTACGGCTTGCTTGAGATCGACTGGTAGCCTTGGCAGGCCGGGTTTGGCCTTTGTGCCTTTGGAAGGTGTCTGCGGTTCGGGTAACGGTCGGTACGGCGATTCGAACGGGTCGAACACCACTTCGTCGACGATCTCCTCAGGCTCGGCCCGGTAGACGCAACGTTCTACAACGTTTTTTAGCTCGCGAATGTTTCCCGGCCATGCGAATTCTTGTAGGGCGCGTTGCGCGGCGGGGGAAAATCCTGGAAACACATCGCGTTCGAGTTCCGTCGCCATGTTGACCGCGAAGTGTTCGGCCAACAGCATGATGTCGTGTTCTCGATCACGCAGCGGCGGTAGGGTGATGACGTCGAATGCCAGCCGGTCCAAAAGATCGTTGCGAAATCTGCCTTCGGCGGCTAGCCGGGGTAGGTCCTCGTTGGTGGCTCCGATGATGCGTACGTCGCAATACAGCGTCTTGTTGCCTCCCACTCTCTCAAACTCGCCGTACTCGATGATGCGTAGTAACTTTTCCTGCACGAGTGGCGATGTGGTTGCCACCTCGTCGAGAAATAAGGAACCGCCATGGGCGCGCTCGAAACGCCCGTGATGGGTGCGCGAGGCGCCCGTAAACGCGCCAGCTTCATGGCCGAAAAGCTCACTTTCCAATAGCGAATCTGCGATAGCGGCGCAATTCATTTTGAGAAAGTGGCCTTCCCACCGATTGGACAGAAAGTGCAGGCGATCGGCAATGAGTTCTTTGCCGGTACCTCGCTCACCGACCAGAAGTACCGGCTTTTCCAGTGGCGCGATTTGCGATACGTCTTCGAGCACCCCTAGGAAGGAGGTGGATTCGCCGAGCAGTCGTTCGGGTTCTTTGTGCATTGTGTGAATTCTGCCAATTGTTAGCCGATTATGCCATGCCCATACGCAACGCGGCGGCGCATGGTTTTGTATAAAGACGTTTAAAAACAATAAGTTAAGAAAAAATTCGGAATTGGCATGATTTCTGATACTAGGAAAAGAGAACTAGGACAAGAAATTGCTATGACGAATATACCCGGAAACCCGTTACACGCTGTGGAGGCAGATCAAAGATGACAATCTTTTCTCGCATGTCCGACATCATCAACTCCAACATCAATGCTTTGCTCGACAAGGCGGAAGATCCTGAGAAGATGGTGCGGCTCATTATTCAAGAAATGGAAGAAGCGCTCGTTGAAGTACGCAGTACTTCCGCACGCGCTATCGCCGATCGTAAAGAGCTCCAACGCCGCCAGGCGTGGCTAGCGACCGAAGCAACGGAATGGGAGCGTAAGGCGGAGGTTGCGGTGAACAAAGGCCGTGACGATCTCGCCAAAGGCGCGTTGGTCGAACGCAACAAGGCCAAAGAAGTTGCCGACTCGTTGTCTGAAGAACTGCAGTTGGTTGACCAAACGCTCTTCAAGCTAAACGAAGACGTTGGCGCGCTGCAGGCCAAAATCAAGGATGCGAAAGCTCGACAGAACGCGATTGTCATGCGCGGCAAAGCCGCTGTGACCCGACTTGGCGTGCGCCGTCAGCTCAATGATCACAACGTCGATGATGCCATGCAGCGGTTCGAGCTTTACGAACGCAAAATGGATGATCTCGAAGGCCAGATCGAAGCGTATGATATGGGGCAGAAAACCCTATCGGAAGAAATCGCGGAACTCGAGCAAGGCGAGGACCTCGATGGCGAGCTCAAAGAGCTCAAGGCCCGTATGGGAAACGTTGAGCAAATCACCAACAGCTAGGAGCGATCATGGACGGCACAGTTGTCGCCTTTTTTGTCCCGACCGTACTGTTCTTGTGCATCGTCGCTCCGACCTGGATCTTCATGCACTACCGCAGTAAACAGAAAGCCCAAGGCTCGCTTTCCGAGCAAGAGATTATGGAACTCGAGACCCTGGCGAATCATGCCGAACGCATGGGTGACCGCATAGAGACGCTCGAGGCCATCCTCGATAGCGAAACGCCCGAATGGCGCAATCGCTTGCGCGAGGGTGAGGGATGAGCGAAAACCAACGAGACACGGGCCGACGCTCGGCTGATTATCAAACAGCCGTGGAGCGGTTGGAAGTCGCGGTTCACGAACTCGTGCATACGGCGAAGGATGAAATATCCGATCGCGCGACCAATTTCATCGAAGAAACCACGTCCAGACTCGAACGAGAATTTGGTGAGCGTCGATCGAGCGTAGAACGTGGCCGGCGCCGCCAGCGTGGTCGCGGTCGTGGACACCGTCGCCGTCGCGCAACCGTGATCCGCCAACGGACACGACGGCTCTACCGCGACCCTAAGAATGGCAGAATCGCTGGGGTGTGTGCGGGTATTGCCAACTATTACGGCACCGAAGTCTGGGTGGTACGGTGTATTGCGGTCACTGGCTTGTTATTCATGGGATCAATTGTTTTTCCGGCATATTGGGTGGCGTATTTCGTCATGGACAATCCGCCCAAACACCACGAGGCCGAGCGCATGGCAGAAGATCGTGACAACCACACATCACCGGCACCGGAATTCGGTCCGAAGTTTTCCCCGCGTCGTAGCTTACGCAACGTACAGGCCGATCTAAACGAGGCTGAACTGCGCATACGACGTATGGAGTCACACGTGACCTCCGGGCAATACGAGCTGCAAAAAGAACTGCACAAGATTGACGATGGGAAGCCGGGTGAATCAACATAAGATTTGTTATGCCTCTATGCTCCTCATACCCTTGTTGGTCGTGTCGCTCACCGGCTGGACCACGGAGAGCCGGCGATTTGAACTTGACGATTTCGACCGCGTCTACTTCAGCGGTATCGGAACACTACGGCTGATCCAAGGCGGTAAGCCGGCTGCGGTGGCTGCGGGAGATCCTTTAACCCTCGACCAATTGGTGATCGATTCGAGTGATGGGATTCTATACATCGACTCAGAGGCTTCCAACATTGCCGCAGATGGCTTGGTCATCGAAATCACAGTGTCGCGATTGCGCGAACTCGTCAGCGATGGATTAGGCGTCATCAGCTCGACGGACTTGGCCGTCGATA
>CBDTZM010000364.1:0-3248 GCA_965364915.1 uncultured Pseudomonadales bacterium
CCGGTGCCCAGTTCGAGAACCTCGGCGTCGGTGGCAATTCGTGCAAGCGTCAACTCAACGAGCAATTCGGTCTCCGGACGCGGCACCAACACACGGTTGTCGACCCGCAGGGACAATCCGAAAAATTCTTTGCGCTGCAGAACGTATGCGAGCGGTTCGCTATCCCTCAGTCGCTCGCTCAGCGCGTCCAAGGCTTGCACTTGCGCGGGTGCCATTACGTGTTCCGGGAAGGCAATCACGCGCGCTCGGTCGGTGCCTAGCACGTCTGCGACGAGCAACTCCGCGTCGAGTCTTTCGATGTCGCGGTGTTCGGCCAACCACGCAAGGACGGTCATGTCAGCTATCGCCAAGGTTTTTGAGCTGGTCCGCTTGGTACTCGTGCAACAAAGGCAGGACCAAGTTGTCGAGCGCGCCTTCGAGTACTTCGTCGAGCTTGTAGAGCGTCAGGTTGATGCGGTGATCGGTCACTCGGCCCTGAGGATAGTTGTACGTGCGGATTCGCTCCGAACGATCCCCTGAGCCTACGAGATTGCGCCGCGACTCCGCTTGCTCGCTTTGCTGCTTTTCCTGAGCCGCATCCACGAGTTTCGCTTGCAGCAGCGACATGGCCCGGGCTCGGTTTTTGTGTTGTGACCGCTCGTCTTGGCACTCTACGACGATACCGGTAGGCAGGTGCGTCAGACGTACCGCAGAGTCAGTCTTGTTGACGTGCTGACCGCCCGCGCCCGAGGCCCGGTAAGTGTCAACCCGAATATCGCTCTTGTTGATGTCGATGCTGTCGATGTCTTCGATCTCGGGAAGTACTGCGACGGTGCATGCCGAGGTGTGAATGCGTCCCTGTGATTCGGTATCCGGAACCCTTTGCACCCGGTGCGCTCCGGATTCGAATTTGAGTTGGCTGTACACCTCTTTGCCTTCCACTCTGGTGATGATTTCTTTATAGCCGCCGTGTTCGCCCGGCCGGTCATTCAGAACTTCCATCTTCCAACCCTTGTTCTCGACGTACTTGGCGTACATGCGATACAGGTCACCCGAGAATATGGCAGCTTCGTCGCCCCCGGTGCCGGCACGAATCTCGAGGAAAACGTTCAAGGCATCGTTCGGGTCCTTGGGCAACAGCAAGGCTCTCAATTTCTGTTCCTCGGCCTCGAGCTTCTCGCCGAGCGACTTGACGTCCTCTTGCGCGAGTTCACGAAGCTCGGCGTCATCGTCCTTGGCGAGCTCGCTTGCGCCACGCAACTCTTGCTCGAGCGCCTCGAAAGACCTGAAGATCTGAATGACAGGATCGAGCTCGGCATATTCTTTCGAGAGCGCGGTGAATTTGTCCCGCTCGCGCATCACGTCGGGATCGGCAAGCAACACCGACACCTCTTCAAACCGATCGGTGAGACCGGATAGCTTCGCGATCATTGAAGATGAAAGTGCCATGGAATGTACGTAAGTTAGTCGAGCTGGTACAAAGACTTCAGGTATTCTAGAAGATCCATCCGCCCTTCGGCACTGGCGTTGCGAATTGCGGCGGTCGGTTGGTGTATCAGTTTGTTGGTCAGGTTGTGACTCAACTGCCGTAAGACGGTCTCGGCGTCTTCGCCGTTCTGCAGATCTTGCAGCGCTTTTTCGAGTTCCGCCAACTGCACGTCTTGAGCGTTCTCGCGGTACTGTCGTAGCAGTCGTTGTCCCTGATGGGCGCGTCGCTCCCGAATGTAGTAGGACGCACCTTCATCGACGAGCGACTCGGCGGAATCCGCGGCGGACAACCGCTGCTTCAAGTTCTCCTCGATGATCTCGGTCAGGTCGTCGATCGAATAGAGGTAGACGTCGGGCAGTTCTGCGATTTCCGGCTCGATGTCGCGAGGTACCGCAATGTCGACCATGAAAATCGGCTTGTGCCGTCGCTGCTTGATCGCGGCTTCCACCGCACCCTTGCCGACCACCGGAAGTGAGCTACCGGTCGAGGCGATGACGATGTCGTAGTTGTGTAGTTCGGCCGATATGTCGGTGAGCTGCATTGGCGTTGCGTCGAAACGCGCGGCCAGCGTCTCGGCGTTGGCGAGCGTGCGGTTGGCTATGGCCATGCCGCCGATGTTGCTTTCGGTCAAGTGTTCGGCCACGCGCTCGATGGTATCGCCCGCGCCTAACAGCAACGCCCGGTTGTGTGAGAGATCGGAGAAGATTTGCTTCGCCATCGTCACGGCCGCGTAGGCGACCGAAACCGGGTTGCGGCCGATGTCGGTATCCGTGCGGACCCGCTTCGCGGTGTTGAGGGTAACCTGCGACAACAGGTTGAGTTCTGGGCCTAAGGTACCCAAGGTGCGGGCAAGGTCGTAGGCAGACTTTACCTGCCCCATGATCTGCGGTTCGCCTAACACCTGCGAATCGAGTCCTGCGGCTACCCGAATCAGGTGCCGCGCAGCGTCCTGATCCCAATGGCTGTAGGCGGCCGCCTGGATTTCGTCGATCGATACCGTGCGGTGGTCCGACAGCCAGGTCAGTAGCCGGTCTTCCTCGTTTGGGGCGATGGAGCAATACAGTTCCGTGCGATTGCAGGTGGAAAGAATGGCCGCTTCGGTCACGCTGGGCACGGATTTGGTCATGTCCATCAACGCAGCGCCCAAAGCGTCCTCCGGGAACGCAATCCGCTCGCGCAAGTCTATTGCAGCGGTGCGGTAATTGATGCCATATGCCAATATCGCCATCGAAACGAAGCTAACGCTATCCTAAGGGATCGCAGATTGTAACAGAGTCAAGAATTGGTGTTGCGGCATAACCTCTTATTTCTAAACATGTTTTTGCTCCTCGTGGTCACACTGGGGGGATGCGCGACCGTGCATCGAGCCCCGGATGGCGCGGATTTCTGGGTTACGGGTAAGGTGGGCGTTCGCGAGGGCAGCGAAAACTATTCGGCCCGGTTCAGCTGGCATCAGAGCGGACGCCGTTACGAGATCGGTTTGTGGGGACCGCTCGGTCAGGGACGGACGCACCTCAGAGGAGACGCGGACTACCTGGAGATTGTCGGCGCCAACGGCGACCTGGTACTCGCCGGTCATCCGGAGACGGTCATGTATGAGCACCTGCACTGGAGCCTACCGCTAGACGTGCTGCCGTATTGGATGCAAGGTCGGCCATCCCCTGCCGCGGCGGTCGAAGATCGGGTGAACGATGACGGGGGACGCCTGACGGGCTTCAAACAGCTTGGTTGGGAGGTCTCCTACGATCGCTATAAGGATGACAGCCATGCCTCGCTGCCG
>CBDTZM010000365.1:0-3238 GCA_965364915.1 uncultured Pseudomonadales bacterium
ATGAATGGAAACCTTGGAACTTGACCATTCCGTCGATGCCCGGGTTACCCGGGCAGCAGCGCGATCACGAAACGTGGCACGCACTGATCACCGGCATCGAATTGATGGCGCACTGTACCTCCGAGTTACACAAGGTCATCAAACACCGGGGCGAAGACAAGCCGGTTGCGAAACCACACTGGTGGGAGCGTTTGACCAAGATGGTGTTCTCCGATATTCACGCGACGATGGCCGGTGCTTGGACGCTGGCCAAAGACTTCGCAACGGAGTTGAGTACCTCACCCGAACTCACACACGAACATCATTCGCGCCTGGCCGAATTGTTGGAGGCAGCTTGGCGCCACGTGGAGAAGTTCTGGAAAGACGATGGGTTCGAGTCGTGGTGGCACGACCTGGAAACCGACGCGCGGCGTTGGTTCATCGTGCTCGATCTCGCACGCACCGTGGGCTTGGGCGCGTTGCGTGAGGGTTTCCTGTGGGACCCGGAAAAAGCCACGGCGAAAATGGACGCGGACGATTTCAAAACCTGGCTGCACGCGCAAGGCGCCTTTGACGTCACCGTTCAATCGGCGCCGGTACGGGCATTGTACGACCTCACGTTTGCCTATCCAGACCAGGAAAAGCCGACGCAAGGCAATCTTGCAGCCGGTTGCACGGTTGCGGGGCTCTTTCACATGGCGAAATACCATGGGGCGTTTCTGTGGAAAATGAGCGCGGGCACCGGCGATATCGTGGCAGCGCCGCTCTACAAAGGACTTCTGAGGCGAGGCGTGAAGTTCGAGTTTTTCTCGCGCGTCACCAACCTCACACCGTCGCTCATGCGTGATCAGATCACGAGCATCACGATCTCCAAGCAAGTTCAGTTGAACGACGACGCCTACTCGCCCTTGTTCGAATGCAACGGCCTTGATTGCTGGCCTTCGGAACCCGACTACGACCAAATCGTCGAGGGCGAGGAACTGCAAGCGCGGCACATCGATCTGGAATCGTTCTGGACCCCTTGGAAGGACACGGGCGGTGAGGTCGTGCTCAAGCAACGTGTCGACTTCGACGTTGCGGTACTGGGTATTCCGATCGATTCGCTTCCGGACATCTGCGGCACGCTCATCGACCAGAAACCAAGCTGGCAATCGATGATCGCCAACGTCAGAACGGTACAGACGCAAAGCGTGCAACTGCGATTCAATGTCGACGGTGAGGGGCTGGGTCCGCTACCCACCGGCACGATCGTAGGTGGCAACAATTCGTCGGCACTGAACGCATCGGCCGACATCAGCGAGATCATCGACGCCGAGTGTTGGGGAGAAGACGTCAAACCCAAACACCTGTCGATTCTAGCGGGTGTATTGCCCGGCCCGCCCACCGCACCACCACGACAAGGCAACGAACACTATCCTGCAGAATCGCTGACGCTGGTACGCGACACGACGCTCAATTTTGCGAACACCGGCGCGGCTGTGTTGTGGCCGAAGATTGCGCGCGCCGGCGAGTTTCAATGGGAAGCGCTTTATGCGCCCGACGCTGCTAAGGGCCAGGAACGGTTGGACGCCCAGTACTTTCGCCCGAACATCGATCCCGACCAGCGCTACACGAACTCCGTGGCGGGTAGTTCCAAGCATCGCCTGCAAACCGACCAATCGCACTACTACAACCTGTATCTCACCGGCGACTGGACCGACAATCCGGGCAACCTCGGTGGGTTCGAATCGACGATCATGTCGGGGCGCTTGGCCTCGCGCGCCATCTCGGGATTGCCGAAAGAAATCGCTCGAGTGCCCAAAGACAGCCGTTATTACAAGATGCGCGAGCCGTTCTCGGGAGGCACCGCACCGTTGTTCGTCGAATACAACGGCATGCAAACCTTTCCCGGTCCCTTCGCATTCAAGAACGTCGATTCGTGGGCATTCTTCGTGCCCGGCGAGTATGCCAAGCTACAGGCCATCGTCGACCACCTGTTCAACGTCACGAGTGGCGGCGCCGTGTCGTTCGTACCGTTGACGCACATGATGATGATGACCTTCATCGACATCACCGATGCCAGCTCACCGTTCGAACCGAGTGCGTCGGGCGCATACGAACGAGAAGTCGCCTTCTGGATCATGGTCGGCAGAAAAAGCTCACCCGACAGCGATTTCATCGATTCGATTGCCGGGTTTACGCCGTTTCTCATCATCAACAATCCGTTGGGGTATCTGGAAGGTCGCAACGTCTGGGGATTCATGAAACAGTGCGGGCACGTGACATTGCCCAACCCGGAAAAGGGCCAAACCGATTTCGTGGTGGACGCCTACGGCGTGCGCGAGGACCCCTTCAAGAACCCGTGGGACTATCTGCCCCTACTCAATATCAAACCCTTGGCGTCCGGATCGTCATCCGGAACAAGCCGTGAGGGCGAGCCTTTCGAGGGTGTCGGCGGCGCTGTCGATGCGATCAAACGCAATCTGCCGTCACACGAGTCACTGATACTACCGTCGCTCAAGCTCGCCGAGAACCTGTTCGAAGACTTCATCCATCGGCGCATGCCACAGGTGTTTTTGAAGCAGTTTCGCGAAATACACGACTCCCAACGTGCGTGTTACCAAGCCATTACACAGGCTGATTCGCGCGTCGAAAACGTAAGGGGTATTACACTGACGGAACGCTACGAGATGACGATCCAAGACCTGTTCAATACCGCCATCTGCGAAACGTTAGGTGTACCGAGCAAGGTCGAACTACCGTTTGGCATGCATTTCACCATGGATTTCACCATCCAAAACGGCGACGTACTTTGGAAAGCTGAATAAGGAGACATGACAATGAGCGACAAACAACGCGTCGTGATCCTGGGCGGTGGCCTTGGTGGATTGTCCGCCGCGTACGGTCTCACTGCACCGGAGCAGCAAGGCAAGTACCAAGTGGACGTCTACACCATGGGTTGGCGGTTAGGCGGCAAAGGCGCGAGCGGTCGCAATCCGGAAATTCACGACCGCATAGAGGAACACGGGCTGCACATCTGGTTCGGCTGCTATGACAACTCGCTCTCCATGATGGATACCCTGTTCGCCGAACTCGAACGTCCGCCGGAAGCGCCGCTGTCCAGCCTGGCAACCGCGTTCAGGCAGCAGAGCAATTTTTTGCTCTACGAGAACGTCGAAGGCGAATGGCGACAATGGCTGCTCAACTTTCCGACCAACGACAAAAAGCCCGGCGGGCATCCGAGCGTCTGGGATGCGCTATCGATACTGCTCGGGTGGAT